>JBIIHO010000090.1:0-6716 GCA_044235605.1 Steroidobacteraceae bacterium
GGTGGGCGGCACGGGCTCGGCATGAGCGATCAGATCGAGAATCGGATCATTGAAGCCAAGAGTCGCGGTATTTATGAAGCACCGGGTATGGCGCTGCTCTTTATCGCTTACGAGCGGCTCGTCACGGCGATCCATAACGAAGATACGATCGAGCAGTACCGAAACAACGGGCGCCGTGTCGGGCGACTGCTTTACCAAGGGCGCTGGTTCGACCCGCAGTGCTTGATGTTGCGCGAGAGCGCCCAACGCTGGGTCGCGCGAGCGATTACGGGCGAGGTCACGCTAGAGTTACGGCGTGGTAATGACTGGTCGATTCTCGATACGTCCGGACCGCAGCTCAGCTATCACCCCGAACGACTCACCATGGAGAAAGGTGAGGGTATGTTCACACCTAACGATCGGATCGGGCAGCTGACCTTACGCAACATGGACATCGTCGACACGCGCGAGAAGCTGCAGGTCTACGGCGAAGCGGGCTTGCTCGATCGCGATCCCACCCGACTACCCTGATTTTAGTCGTGCATCGGCTGCAAAGCTTCAGCCAGGCGTTGCTGCAATGCCAATGATGGCAGTCCCATTAAATCTCGAGGTACTTCACGCACGATATGTTGTTGAGTCGACTTCGGCAGGTGACTGCGAACTTCGGCAAGGAATCGTGGTGCTGCGACGAGCACGAGGCCCCGACCGTTGTTGTCGCGAGCGGCTGTCGTGATGCGCTCAGCGAGTTGGCGTGCAAAGTGCTCCACTGCGTGCTGCTTATGAGTGCGACGAGGTTGCAGACTGGTGCTTCGAGAGCCCGCACCACTACCTCCGCGACCCGTGCGCATGACCATACTCCCAGGAGCGTCGGCGCCCAGATCGCGATCATGTCGTGCTGTGAACGAGTTCTCGAGCGTTTCGAGTGCGCGCGGAGGCGCACCAGGCTGGCTCAATTCGAATACGGTGGCGTGCCGCGTGTCGGCGACGAAAATCGTGTAACCACTCACCGACGTATTCTCCGAGTGGAGGCGTATTGAGGCATGACGGATAAACTCTTCATCTCTGCAGACTCCTTGTTAGCCGACTCCTTCGAACTGGCAGCAAAAGTGTTGGCGAGTGGCTATCGTCCCTCCTTCCTCGTGGCGCTTTGGCGTGGTGGCGCACCCATCGGCATCGCGGTGCAGGAGTGGTTGGAGCACCGGGGCTTGCCAACGGACCACATCACCGTACGAACCTCGAGCTACACCGGCATCGACCAATCGCAAACAACGGTACGCGTGCACGCGATGGACTATCTCGTCTCGAAGGTCACGAGCGAAGATCGATTGTTACTCGTCGATGATGTATTCGATTCGGGGCGCAGTATCGAGGCGGTTCTCGCCGAGCTACGACGACGCTGTCCGCAGAACCATCCGAAAGAGATCAAGGTCGCGACGATTTACTTCAAGCCGTCGCGCAATCGAAGCGCTTTAAAGCCCGATTGGTATGTCCATGCCACTGATCGGTGGCTCGTGTTTCCGCACGAGCTCGTCGGGCTGACCGACGAGGAAATCACAGCGCATAAACCGCCCAGCGCGAGACGCTAGGGCCTGACGGTCGTCGGAGCTCAGGCGGGCTGAGCAGGCGGCGGGACTCGAAGCTGTCCGGTCCGCTCGAATAGGGCAGCAGCCTCGAGCAGACGGTCGTCATCGAAACGTCGTGCAATGACCGTCATACCCACGGGCATACCGCGAACAAGCCCGATGGGCAGCGTCACGCTCGGATAGCCCGCCACTGCAGCGGCGGAGCCCAAAATCGAGCCTCCAAGATCGTCTCGATCACCGAGTACGTGATCGATGAGACCACTTGGGCCAGAGCCCGGAGCGACGATGACATCGACGTTTAAATCACTGAACAACTTCTCGAGACCTTCGATCTCAACGAGTTGCCGCAACTGCCGCAGACACTCAAGGTACTCGGGATCGCTGAGGGCCCCTTTCGTCTGAGCAAGTTCAAAAATTTCCTGTCCGAAAAAAGGCATCTCACGATCTTTTAGGCGACGATTGAATTCGATCAGACTTTCGAGGGAGCGTGTTTCGGTTAGACCGGCCGGGAGTGCGCGAAGATAGGCATTGATCGAATCCTTGAACTCGAAAAGCAGCGCGGTGTACTCGGCTTGTCCGGCCTGCCGCAAACTGCTCGGAAGCGGCGCGTCGATCGTCGAAGACGCACACCGCCGCCAAACGTCGACGGCTTGCTCATACAGCGCAGCCACTTCGGCGCGCATGGAGCTTGCTGCCGGAACGACGCCGACTCGCCAATCACCCGACCGCATCGCGCCACCACTCGGCGTTCGGCGCGGTGAATCGAAAATGACGTCAGCGAGCAAGCGCGCGTCCTCAACGGATCGCGCCATTGGACCGGCGACATCCTGACGGGGCGACAACGGAATAACGCCACGCCCGCTGACGGTACCGATCGAGGGTTTGAACCCCACCAATCCGTTAACAGACGCCGGGGACAAAATAGAGCCGTCAGTCTCAGTTCCGATGGTGGCTGCAGCGAAAGACAACGCTGCGGCAGTGGCTGACCCTGAGCTCGAGCCTGACGGATTACGTTTCGAATCGTAGGCGTTGCCCGTTTGTCCGCCGACGGCGCTCCATCCGCTGCTCGAGAACGTGGAGCGAAAGTTTGCCCACTCACTGAGATTTGTTTTTCCGAGAATGATGGCCCCAGCCGTACGAAGCCGCGCAACTAAAGGAGCGTCCTCTGTATGGAACGCATTAGCGAGAGCAAGCGATCCGGCTGTCGTGGGCATCCGATCGGACGTTTCGATATTGTCTTTGACCAGAACGGGGATACCGTGCAAAGGGCCGCGCACCCGATGATCTCGGCGCTCGCTGTCGAGGCGACGAGCGATGTCGAGCGCGTCCGGATTGATGGCGATGATCGACCGATACGTCGGGCCTTGCTGATCCAATGCCGAAATTCGACGCAAGTACGCGGTTACGAGTGCGGCCGACGTTAATCCTGAACTCAACTGGCGTTGAAGCTGAGAGATGCTCGATTCGGTCGGATCGAAATCTTTCGCTCGGGATCGCTCTTCAGCACTCGCAGAAGAGAGTGGCGCAGTCATGCTCGTCATGACTGATCCGACCGCGGCCGAAATGAGAAATTGTCTACGCTTCATGGAGACTCTCCCGCGCGAATCCGCGCGATGGTCGATTCGATCCACGCTTGGGCTTCTTCGTTGATCTCGCGTGGCTCTCGACCGGCGGTGTCGATCGGCGGTCCAACGATCACACGAACGGTACCGGGTTTTTTTAAGAGACCCCGACGAGGCCAGTAGTAACCTGCATCGTGCGCAACGGGTACAATCTTGCACCCCGTTCGACTCGCGAGCAACGCACCGCTCACGCCGTAGCGACGAGTCTCGCCTGCTGAGACGCGAGTACCTTCGGGAAAAATGAGAATGGAGAGCCCCTCAGTGAGGCGGCTATCTCCTTGTCTGACAACCTGATTGACCGCTGACGCGCCGGCTCCGCGTTTCACATCGATCGAGCGCAACAACCAGAGCCCGAAACCCACGAACGGGATGTACATGAGCTCATGCTTGAAAACGATGACTTTCGGCGGACCGACCAAAAATTGCCCGAAGGTTTCCCAGGCGGAGGAGTGCTTCCAATAGGCAATATGGGGTTCGTCGGGAATGTTTTCGAGACCCTCGACCCGATAGTCGAGTCTGCAGGTGACTCGCAGTACATCGAAGATTCGCTCGGCATACCACTCGATGAGCGAGAAACGCCGGCGGAGGGACATGAACCCGCCCACGAGAACGAAGAATGCAGCGTAGCCAATGGTCCAGAAGAACAGGAACGTCGTGAATACGATCGAGCCCAGCGCCTGCACGGGCCGCCTCAGCCGGGCAATCTCGAGAAATCGGCAACACCCGCAAACAGATTCCGCACCCGGGACACCAAAGCGAGGCGGTTGGCTCGAAGTGCAGCCTCTGGGTCGTTAACCATCACGTCGTTGAAGAAGGCATCGATCGACGGACGTAGAGCGGCGAGTTTGGCGAGCGCCTCGTCGTAGCGGCGGGCGCTGATGTCGGCGGTCACCGCAGCCGACACGGCGGTGATATTGGCATGCAACGCTTTCTCGGCATCTACGCGCAACATCGATACGTCAATATCCGTGGGAACTTCACCCGCAGCGGACTTCCGAAGAATGTTGGCAATACGTTTGTTCGCGGCCGCGAGGCTTTCCGCCTCTGGGCGCTCGCGGAATTTGGCCAGCGCCAGCATGCGCTGGTCGAAGTCGAGCGCACGCGTCGTCCCCGTAGCAAGAACAGCCTCGAACGATTCGGCGGGAAATCCAGCCTCGAGATAATGCGAACGCATACGCTCTTGAAGATAAGCGAGAACCTCGCCAGGCGTGTCCTTAGTTTTTGTCGGCTGAGCGGAAACAGCCTTACCGACAAGATCGGCGAGATCGAGATCCAGCTTGTGTTCGAGAACGATACGAAACACCCCGATCGCTGCGCGACGCAACGCGAAAGGATCTTTAGTGCCGCTGGGTTTCTGCCCGATACCGAAGATCCCGGCGAGCGTATCGAGCTTGTCGGCCAGAGCGACGGCGATTCCTACGGCATCGGCAGGCAACGCATCGCCGGCACCGCGGGGTAGATAATGATCACGGATTGCCGCGGCGACGCGCGGATCTTCTCCATCGGCTGCAGCGTAATACGCACCCATCACGCCTTGCAGCTCCGGGAACTCACCCACCATCGCGGAGAGCAAATCGCATTTAGACAGCTCGGCGGCTCGGGCAGCGAGCGCGACGTCGGCATCTACCAACGTCGAGATATCGCGAGCGAGCGTGACGACTCGCCGGACCTTATCGCCGATCGAGCCCAGCTTGGCTTGGAAGGTCACGCCATCGAGATCTGAACGCCATGCGTGTAAAGGATGACGACGATCCTGTTCGTGAAAGAACGCCGCATCGGCGAGGCGAGGCCTGACCACACGCTCGTTGCCCGCCCGTACGCGCGACGGATCGCGACTCTCGATGTTACTGACGGTGATGAAATGATTCGTCAACTCGCCCTTTGCATTCTCGACGGCGAAGTAACGTTGATGCTCTTGCAGTGTCGAGATGAGTACTTCGCGGGGCAGAGCCAAAAAGCGCTCGTCGAATTGCCCGTCGATCGCCACGGGCCACTCGACGAGTGCCGTAACTTCATCCAGTAGCGCGTCGTCCAGTATGGCTTTGCCATTCAGCGCGGTTGCTCTAGCAAGCACCTGCTCACGAATTCGTTGGCGTCTTTCGGCAAAGCTTGCGAGCACGAAACCTTTGGATCTCAGGATGTCGGCGTAGTCCGCGGGCGCAGCGATCGGCAGTTCTTGTGGTGCGTGGAAGCGATGGCCGCGTGTGTTCGAGCCGGCTACGGTATCGAGCAGGCGTATGGGTAGCGTGTCGTGCCCGAAACGCATCACGATCCAGTGTACGGGCCGAACAAACTCCGCTTCACTTGCACCCCAGCGCATGCGCTTCGGGATCGGTAGTGCATCGAGGCTGGCTTGAACGATCCCAGGCAAAAGCGTCGCTGTCGCAGCGCCGGGCTTGCTGCCTTCAAAGAAAAGGAACTCGCCTTTGCCTTCTGTGACGCGCCCGAGTTGCTCGAGAGCGACACCGCAACTCTCAGCGAATGCAGTGGCGGCACGGGTCGGAGCACCAGATTTATCGAATGCGGCAGAGACTGGCGGGCCTCGCCGCTTGATCTGTTGTTCGGGCTGCATATCGTCTAGGGCTCTCACGAGCACGGCGAGGCGCCGCGGCGCTGCAAAAGAGACGATGTCCCCGTGGTTAAGGCCAGCGCTTTCTAGCCCTGCGCGGATACCCTCCATCAAGGCACGCTCGAGCTCGGGCAGCGCGAGAGGCGGAAGCTCTTCAGTGCCGAGTTCGAAAAGAAAATCGTGAGCGCTCATGAGGAGCGCACCATCGGGAATCCCAAAGCTTCGCGGCTGTCGTAATAGGCTTGGGCGACGCCGCGTGACAGCGTGCGTACTCGCAAGATGAATCTTTGACGCTCGGTCACGGAGATGGCTCGACGCGCATCGAGCAGGTTGAACGTGTGCGAGGCTTTGAGCACCTGCTCGTAGGCTGGCAAAGCGAGTTTGGCCTCGAGCAATCGAACACAGGCGGCCTCGTGCTCATCGAAGTGACGAAAAAGCACTGCCGTATCCGCGTGTTCGAAGTTGTAGGTGGATTGCTCGACTTCGTTCTGGTGATACACGTCGCGATAGGTGACGCGACCCATCGGGCCGTCGGTCCAGACGATGTCGTAGACGCTATCGACGCCTTGCAGATACATCGCAAGGCGCTCGAGGCCGTAGGTGATTTCGCCGGTGACAGGACGGCAGTCGAGACCACCGACCTGCTGGAAGTAGGTGAACTGCGTGACTTCCATACCGTTGAGCCACACTTCCCAGCCGAGACCCCAAGCACCGAGTGTCGGTGATTCCCAGTTGTCTTCGACGAAGCGAATGTCGTGGGTGAGGGGGTCGAAGCCCAGCATCTTCAACGAACCCACGTAACGATCGAGGATGTCGAGCGGCGAGGGTTTCATCACCACCTGAAATTGGTAGTACCGCTGCAGCCTAAACGGGTTGTCGCCATATCGACCGTCGGTCGGGCGCCGCGAGGGCTGTACGTACGCCGCACTCCAGGGCTCGGGACCGATCGAGCGCAGGAAGGTG
>JBIIHO010000091.1:0-6566 GCA_044235605.1 Steroidobacteraceae bacterium
CCGACGACTATCTCCCAAAGCCCTTCAATCCACTGGAACTCGCCGCGCGTATTCGCGCCGTGCTGAAGCGGAGTGTCTCACCGACGACCCTTCACCCTACGCTGGGTTTCGGAAATCTCGAGTTGCATGTGAAACAGCGCGAAGTACTCGTTGACGGTCATGCCGTCGCCCTCACGGCGACTGAGTTACGGATCCTAGAGGTACTGCTCAACCGTAAAGGGGAGGTGCTCTCTCGGGCCGAGCTCACCGAGGCGGCCGTGGGGCGCCCACTTGAGGCCTACGATCGCAGCGTCGACACTCTAGTGAGCAAACTGCGTCGTAAACTCGGCGCAGCGGGCGCCAGAGGCGCAGAGATCCGCAGTCTGCGCGGCCATGGCTATGTGCTCGATCTCGCTCGATCATGAAACCACGCCTCTCGAGACTCTACCTACGCATGGCGCTGTACATCGGCGCCGCGATCGCCGGTTTCGTTTTACTGGGTCTTGCGAGCCTCGTACTCGTCGCCTCCAAACAGCTCGAGAATTACCTCCTCGCCCGCGAGGGAACGCTCGGCCGCGATGCCTCTCGCGTTCTAGCGCAGGGTGGCACGCCAGCGCTAAGACAATGGATGACTACGCCTGGAACCTTGCCCGATGGCGTCGCGCTCTATGTACTCGATAGCGACGGACGCGATATCGGTGGCCAGACCTTGCCGCCACAGTACGAGCGGTTCGTCGAGCGTTTTGTTTTGGGTGCTGTTAGGGATGAGGGCGATTATTTTCGTCCGATCCGTCTCGCTCCTCTGCTGATTACCCCAGACGGCCAACGCTATGCTTTTCTTTTGCTGCCGGAGCGCATCGCTCCTTGGGGTAGTGCCGCGGCCCTCTCGGCACTGATCCTCGCTGCACTCATCGTCATTGCCGTGGTCGCCGCTCTGATCGCCCGCGCCTTCGGACGACCCATCAGCGACTTGCAGTCGGTCGTCCGGGCACTCGCCGACGGACGAATCACCTCTCGCGCGCCGGAGGTACTCACCGCACGCCAGGACGAACTCGGCGAGCTCGCGCGGGACTTCGACGCCATGGCCATGCAGATCGAAAATTTGCTCGCCTCGCGCCAGCAACTCATGCGTGACATGTCTCACGAGCTCCGCTCACCGCTTGCGCGGCTACAGGCTGCGATCGCCTTGGCGGAGCGCAAGCATCCTCTGCCACCGGCTGAGCACGCACGGATCGTCGCGGAGCTCGATCGAATGAATCAGGCTATCGGCGATGTGCTACGCCTGACACGTCTCGAGTCCGCGCCCATTCTTTCGAAGCACTTACTTAAACTCGACGAATTTTTGAGCACCCTCGTCGCAGATGAGCGCGACGAGGCGATGGCTCGAGAAGTCGATCTCGTCCTCGACAGCAAGGCACCTCTTGAGGTGGTGGCGGATCCTCAGCTGCTTCGCAGCGGCTTCGAGAATGTGCTTCGCAATGCGATTCGTTATGCGCCCTCGCGTTCCGGGGTCGCAATCAAGGCACGCTTAAATAATATCGAGGACAAAAAGACTATCCTCGTGACCATCGAAGATCGTGGTCCCGGCGTGCCTTCAGAAATGCTCGAGAGAATCTTTGAGCCGTACACACGGCTTTCTGCGGATGCGGACGACGGTCAAGGCTCGGGGCTCGGGCTCGCGATCGCACGGCGAGTTTTCGAGGCGCATGGCGGTCGCATCACCGCGGAAATCGCCGAGCCCTGCGGCCTTCGCGTACGCATTCTCTTGCCCGCTGCGTGCTAGGATTCGCGCCTCTCAAGACAACGCCTTTTCGCTAAAGGAGCCCATCGTGCCCGGCAAACTCGTCCTCGTCCGTCACGGCCAAAGCATCTGGAACGTCGAGAACCTTTTTACGGGCTGGCACGACGTCGATCTCTCGCCGCAAGGCCGCCTCGAGGCAGCCACCGCCGGACAAGAACTACTTCGCGAGGGGATCGCTATCGATGTCGCCTTCACCTCCATGCTCAAGCGAGCCATCCGTACGCTGTGCATCATGCTCGATGAGATGGATCGAATGTGGATCCCAGTCGAGCGCAGCTGGCGACTCAACGAGCGGCACTACGGTGCGCTGCAGGGCCTCAATAAGGCCGAGACGGTGGCTCGTCACGGCGAAGCGCAGGTCAAGATCTGGCGACGCAGCTACGACATCCCTCCCCCGGCGCTCGAGGCGAGCGATCCGCGTCATCCTCGTTTCGATGTACGTTACTCGGGAATCGACACTTCGCTGCTTCCCGCCGCCGAATCTTTGAAAGATACGCTGGCTCGAGTAAAGCCCTTCTGGGAGTCACGCATCGCACCGGAGCTTCGAGCCGGACGTAACGTACTGGTAGCCGCGCACGGCAATAGCCTACGCGCCATGGTCAAGATGCTCGATGGAGTCTCCGAGAGCGAGATCGTAGAGCTCAACATTCCGACCGGGGTTCCGCTTTTGTACGATCTCGACGACGCTCTCAAACCGAAGAGCAGTCGATATCTCGGTAATGTGGAAGCGATCAAGGCAGCGGCAGAGGCCGTGCGGCGTCAGACCGAGAAACGCTGAAGAACCACGCTCGAGCGAACCCGACACGCTCGGGTGGGGCAATCAACCGATCGGCTTGCCCGGCCCCGGCGCCCAGCCGTCGTAACGGCCACCCGCCTCTTCAGCGAGCTGCCGCAGTCGCGTCGATACCTCGCGCACACCGTGAACGTTGAGAGACATGTTCTTGAGCGCGTGAACGCTCCAAGTCTGATCGACGCTATCTCGGAGCTCACGGATATCGGTCTCGAACCCTTCCGTACGCAATCGCGAGGCCATCGTCTCAGCCTTATCTTTGGAGGGTACAGCTACGAAAAAATCGACGTCGACCGGCTTGAATGGATCGATACCGCTGCGGCGCAAGCGTTCGATCATGCGAGCGTCCCAGTCGTCCTCGCGCGATTTAGAGGCGTTACGAACGTTGTAGATGATGCGCCAGACGGCGATGGCAGCGCCAGCGACGAGAAAAACGACGAACCAATCCATGCACCCCTCCGAAGCTGAATGAGGTCACACGAATGCGCGTGACGCGTCTGACGATCACTCGTCGGGTGCGATGGTGACCCGCAGCCCGTCGAGTTCGTCGGTCATGTCGATCTGGCAGGATAGACGCGAACCGTCTTTGTAGTGAGCCAACTCCTGCAATAGTTCACGCTCGTCTGACATCGGCGCTGGGATCTTGCCCGACCAGGCCGAATCGACGTACACGTGACAGGTGGCGCAAGAGCACATACCACCGCAGATGGCTGCGATGCCGTAGTCGAGCTCCCGAAGCGTTTCCATGATTTTGACGCCGGAGCGAGCCGAAACGTCGTGTTCTTGACCGTCGCGATCGATGACTTTGAGTGTAGGCATGCGCGTAGTTTGCCCGGGTCCGGCAGCCGATGCCACCTGAACAAGCCGAGGGGCCTCGTTCACGACCGCTATTCAGCCACCGCCGCCGCGAGTTCGCGCCAGAGAGTGTCGAGCAACTGTCTCGCGTTGATACGAATGGGAAACTCACGGGGGGCAAGACTCCACTCCTCCATCCCCGGCGTCGAGATCGCGAGCCCGGCGAGATCTTCGTCTGGGTGACCGCAATGGGCGTATTCCCAATCGATCAGGCACAGTGATCCGTCGGTACGAACGAGCACGTTCTCGGGCGTGAGATCGCCGTGGACGAGGCTCGTACCTGAAGCGAGGCTAGTACCTGAAGTCGAGAGAGCCCTCATCTGCGCGATACAGTCATCGACTTGCGCTCGGTACAGCGCGGCGCGATCAGCCGCGGTTCGCTCGAGCCGATCATGCAGTTCCCCAAGACGCCCACCGATATCGAGTGTCGGTAATCGAGACGAATCGATCGAACGCAAACGTGTGATCAACTCGCGCATCGCCTTGCGACGCGCAGGTCGCTCGATCCAGTCGGACTCGAGCGGTATTCCCTCGATGAAGGGCATGACCATGAAGCGCCGTCCTCGGTCGTACTCGAATACGGGTGGCGCAAGCCCATGCAAAGATGCAAAACGTTGGGCTTCCACCTCAATGTCGGGATTTATACCGAGCTCACAGGCGATCTGCAGTGGCGCCCACTCACGGCGAACGAGGCGGCCGCGGGCGTCGTGGAGCTCACTCACCCGATTGATCGCGCTCACTGACGGTGATACTGAACGAGCCATTCGCGCCAACCGAATATGGCGATGATGAAGTACACGATATAGAGGCCCGCCACCAAAGAAAGTCCCTGTACACCATAGAGAAAAACCGATGCCGCGTTGACCGCAAACCAGTACAGCCAGTTCTCGAGTACGCTGCGCGCGGTCATCCAGGTCGCGAGCAAGCTCGCGCAGGTCACTGCCGCATCGAGCCGAGGCCAGCTTGCACCGGTCGTCTCCGCGACCTCAGGTGAAAGAACGAGTGCAGCGAGGGCGATTCCGAGAAGCGCCGAACCATGCGCCCACAGCGGCCATCGACGGATCATCGGCCCTTTGCGCGATCCCTCAAAAATAGGATCGTCCGCCGCGCCCTGCTTTTTCCGGGTGCTCCACTGCCAAAAGCCGTAGATCGCCATGACGATATACAACGTTTGCAGAGCCGACTGCAGCGGTAACGCGGAACGGGCCGCAAGAAGAGCCAACAAGGCCGATGAGACCCCGCCGAATACCCATGCCCAACGAATGCGACGCACGGCAAGCAAGGCATAGCCGACTCCTGCAGCGACGGCAACGTATTCGATCCAAGCGCTCACTCAGCGCACCTGCCAAACGACGGACACACCAACGGAGCGAGGATCGGCCAGCTGCACGTAGAGTTTGTCTGGGTAATCGGGAGGCTCGTTGCCAAAGAAAAAACCTCGCATGGCATAGTCTTCATCAAGCGCGTTGCGCATCCAGGCGTCGATCCGCCAGGAACCCGCGTCGTACCCTGCTCGAAGATTGACGAGTGAGTATGGCCTCGAGCGCTGATCGTGACTATCACTGAAATAGAAGGCTGCCACGCGCTGCGCATCGAGCCTCGCGAACCACCCTGTCGGATTACGGTAGTCGAGCGACATCGAGACTTGGTAACTCGGTGCATGCGCCTGGCCGCGCCCAGAAAAATCCCGATCTGCCAGGACATAGTCTTCGAATCGAGTACGCAATACGCCGAGGGTCGCGCCGATCGACCACGACTTCGAAACCCTCGCCAACACCGACCCCTCCAAGCCGTAATTCGTTCCGCGGGCAGCGTTGTCGGTGAGATAAATGAACGAGAGCGGATCACCGGGATCGATTTGGGCAGACGTACTGACCTGCTGGGCTCGACGCCACATGTAAAACAAGGCGAGGTCATAGCGCAGCCCTCGCGAGGCATCGTCGAACTTGTAGCCGACCTCGGCGCTATGCAGCAATTCCGCATCGAATTCGCGTCGATCGGCAGGCACCACCACACCGATATTGAATCCGCCCGCCTTATATCCCCGAGCGAGCGCAAGGTAGGTCATACGACGATCGTCGGGTCGATACTCGATCGAGGCATTGCCGCCGACCATCGTCTCGGCTGGCGAGAGATCACTTCCGTCGGTATCGCGATACTGAGTCTTTCGTCTCTCCAGGCGCAGGCCCGCGTTGACTTGCCAACGCGAACTCAATAAACGCCCTGCGCTGGCATACCCTGCGATCGAATCAGCGTCGTAGTCGCTCACGAGCGCGCGATAGAGCTCTCCCCCGTAGAGATCGAGCTGATCATTAGCCTCTGTCAAACGCTGGGCGTAGAGACCACCGATTACGCTGAACCCTCCCATATCGCCGGACCAACGCAAATCCTGCGAGACGGTTCGGCGATTACGAAGAAAACGCGAAGTGAAGTCGTAGTCGGGATCCGCCGCCCAGTCTCCATCGAAGGAGTAGAGAACGTCAGCCTCGACGATCGCCGTGAGACTGCGAAACTCCACATCGCCGCCCTCGTTCTGCAATGTCAGCGACGCACCTCGCGATCGCTGCCGGTCTCGTCCGGGATCATCCGATCGGGTGACTCGTGAGTTATCAGTCGAAAACGCGTCGAATCCGTTGTGCATATCGACGGCGAGCACGGAAAGATCCGCCTGCCATCGCGCGCTGAGTTCGTGACGACTACGCCATCGAAGCGTGCGCTCATCGAGCCCGTTGGTATCGTCGCGAGAGAGTGTCGTGTTACGCCGCGAACCGTCTCCGCGAAACTCTTGGGCGACGAAGCGAAACGCCGAGCGATCGCCCTCGCCAAGCGCACCCCCCGCGACGAGACCCAGAGCTCCCACGCCGAAATCGCCGGCGCTCGCCTCGACACGCAGCGCATCGTCGGCCGTCGGTGAACGAGTACGCAGGTTGATGAGCCCCGCGAGCGCGTTGGCGCCGAGCGTGGTGCCTTGTGGTCCGCGTAGGACCTCGACCTGACCAAGGTCGATCAGCGTCGCCGGCATTCCGATTCCAGAGAAGTCCATACCGTCGATCAAAAATCCCACCGAGGGATTCGGTGCGCCCTGCCACTGATCGTTTTCACCAATACCACGCAGTTGGAAGTAACGAGGACGAGAGGTAC
>JBIIHO010000092.1:0-6509 GCA_044235605.1 Steroidobacteraceae bacterium
AAACAATCGAGGTGCCGGTGAGGGTTCGGGCTTGCATGCCGTGCGGGTGGCGCCCGATGGAACGCTTTTGGGCGCCGCGGATCCGCGACGCGAGGGTCGCGCAGTCGCGGTGTCTCCCTAAAGGCGTACGTAACGAGATCGACTTCGGCTTACGAAGTCCGCGTCAGCTTGCAAGGTCTGCGTTAGCTTGCGAAGTCTGCGTCTGTCAGCACCGATCGCTTGCGGAACAAAGACATCAAGAATCGGCGTCCCGCTTTTGCGCCCGTGAGCCACGCGACGCGCGCCCCGGCTTTTTGAGGTTGCAATACTCGATCGGCAAGCCACGGCGTCACGGTTTCGACGCGATCGGCCAAAATGTTGTAAATGCGTCGGGTGCGTTCGATTTCTTTGGCGCTGTTGCTGCCCATGTCGCGCTTGACGAGATCGGTGATCACGATGCCTGGACTTAGGTAGCACACCTTCACCGGCCCATCGCCGGTCTCCGACACGAGCGCCTTATTGAAATAGGTCAGGGCGAACTTGCTTGCGCCGTAGAGGCCCATGCCCGGCGTGACCATGCCATTCGATCCGAAGCCTTCCATGTTGTAGATCGTGCCGCCGCCCTGAGCGCGCATGCCGTGCAGTGCGATCTGTGTGGCGAGCATCATGCCGAGTAGGTTTATTTCCTGCACGCTATTGATGTCTTGCTCGTGCATTTCACCGGCGCGCTGACGGGGATGAGAGATGCCGGCGTTGTTGATCCAGATGTCGACGCGACCGAAAGCCGCAACCGCGGCATCCCAAAGACCTTGCAAATCCTCGCGTTTCGCAACGTCGCAGGGCGCCCCGGCGACGCGAGCGCCACCCGTAGCGCTCGATGAGAGCTCAGCGATTGCTGAATCGACGGCTTGCGCCGTTCGCCCACTGACTACGACGTTGTGACCCCGTTTGAGGATCTCCGCGGCGAGGCCCTTGCCGATTCCGCGCGTGCTGCCCGTGACGACGATGTTGAGTTTGGTGCTCATGGATCCCCCCTTGAGCTAAATCCTAGGCGATGGTCGGTCATCGTGGAGATTTCGCTCTGTGGAGGGAGCTCGTGCGTCCGACTGTCGGACATGGTCTAGGCGTCACGCGCGCAGTCGCCTTGCGTCGGTATCCTTCGATCAGTTGTGCCGCAGCCGGAAGGGGGTCTCGCTTTGGCCGCTCAAACAATCGTCATCACGGGTAGTACGCAGGGTCTGGGATTCGGCTATGCACGCGAGTTTGTACGACGCGGGCATCGTGTCGTCGTGAGTGGACGAGACCCGGTCCGCGTCGAAGCGGCGATCAAGAGGCTCACCGCCGAGTTGCCGGGGGCTGACGATCGAGTCGCCGGTGCTGCCTGTGACGTCTCGAGTCTCGCCAGCGTTCAGGCCTTATGGGATTTCGGTGTGTCTCGATTCGGTCGCGTTGATATCTGGCTCAACAATGCAGGCTTCGCGCGAACTGGCGCCGAGTTCGCCGACAATACGGCTGCCGAAATCGAATCGATGGTGCGTTCGAACGTGATCGGTTCGATCAACGCTGCGCAGGTGGCGATCGCAGGTTTCAAACGACAGAGCGGCGGTAAGCTTTACCTTACGCTCGGCGGTGGCGGGGCGACGGGCCGAGTGGTGCCCGGCATGACGGTGTACTCGACCACCAAGCGCGCCGTGAAGTACCTCGCCAACTGTCTCGTGAAAGAGCGCAAGGACGAGCGCGACGAGTCGATCCTCATCGGCACCATCAGCCCCGGCATCAATATCACCGAGGGCATGATCCGTGAAATGCGCGCGCTGCCCGCCGAGCGGCGTACGAAGGCGCTCAAGCAGCTCAGTTTTATCGGCGAGCACGTTGAGACGACGACGCCTTGGATCGTCGAGCGCATCCTCGCCGACCAAAAGCAGGGAAACGACATCACTTGGTTGACGACCGGTCGGATGTTGGCTCGCGCGTTCTCCATGCTCTTCGGATCGCGCCGCGATTTTCTCTCACGTTATTCTTTCGAGGCTTAATCACCCATGAGTTCAACACTGAAAGCGTTCGCGAAGGGCGATCTTTTTGTCGGAGCCACGCAGCTTAATAACCCCGAGGACGATCACGCCGGGCGCGGACGTATTCTGCAGTTCGATAGCAATCTCGCGCCGAAGGGCGAGTTATGGCTCGATGAGACCACGCATCTCGTCGGCGGTTTGAAGTTCGACTCGAAGGGCGTGCTCTGGGCATTCGACAGCCACTCGTTCGTGGTGCTCAACATTCAACAGAATGGGCATGTCGTGCGTCGCACCGAGTTTGGCGCCCGTGCGTTCTCGCATGTGAACTTTGCAGCAGATGGCACGCTGCTGATGGGTGAACACGTGGTCGGCGATACGATAAGGCCGGAAGTGCAGGCTCGCATGAAGACCCGTTTGCCGTTCATGCCGGGGACCACGCGCTTCGGCGATGGCCACGTGTTTCGTTTCACCGCGGATGGCAAGCTCGTCAAAGAATACGGTACCGAAACACACGGCGGTATGGGTGGTTTTCTCGGCGTTACGATGTCGGCGCTGTCACCCGACGAAAAGACGCTCGTGTATACGTCCGAGACGGGGACGCGCCTCATGCGTTACGACCTGGTCAACGATCGGCAACTCCCGGATTTGCAGTCGATCTTACCGCCGTTCCCGCCGGGTCCTCCGCCGATGTTTTTCGGTATGGCCTACGGCGAGGACGGCATCGTCTATGTCTTGCGCGGCGGATCCATCCATCTTGTCGACGCTGCAGGTGTGACGACGAAGCAGATCCCGCTCGAGGGGTTCGGCTGGGCGTTGATCGAGCTCGCGTCGGACGGTCGTCATGCCTTCGTCAGCAACTTTTTCACCGGTGAAGTAGCGAAGGTCGATCTTCAGTCGGGTGCGAAGGTGGGCAGCATCGCCACGCAGGCTCCGAGGGCCGTCGCCGGTCTAACCGAGTACGTCGGCTAACGCCCAAGTCTCTCCGGTAACTCTCAAGCCCCTCGGATAGCACAAATCGCTTAGGCGGGTGAGTCGCCGGAGCGCAGGCCGAGATTTACTCGTATCGCAACGCTTCGATCGGATCGAGTTTCGCGGCTTTCGAGGCTGGCGCGATGCCGAACACCACGCCCACGAGTGCGGAAAATCCTGCGGCAGCGATCATGACCCAAACGGGAACATGAGCCGGCGGGAAATTGGGAATCAACGCTGCGATGCCCATCCCCGCGAGCAGACCGAGCACGATGCCGATGAGACCGCCGAGCAGTGAGAGCAGCGCTGCCTCGAGCAGAAACTGCACGAGAATGTCTCGTCGTGTGGCTCCGAGCGCTTTGAGGATACCGATTTCCCGTGTGCGTTCGGTCACCGAGACCAACATGATATTCATGATGCCGATACCTCCGACGAGCAGCGAGATACCGACGATGCCGGCGAGCACGGCCGTCGCCGTCGCCGTGATGCGATTGAATTGTTTGACAAAGGAGTCGGCCGCCTTGATTTCGAAGTCGTCCTCCTTGCCTGGTTTGATTCCCCTCGAGGCGCGTACCGTACGCATCGCGCGCTCCCTCACTTGGTTTACCTCGGCGAGATTCGTGACCGTGAACGACACTTCCATGAAAGTGCGTTCGAAAGTTCCCGTCAGCGAGCGGGCTACGCTGAACGGGATCAACACGCGGTTGTCCTGACTGAAGCCGAAGATCTCACCGCGCTTTTCGAGCAAACCGACTACTCTGAACCACTCACGACCGATGAGGATGAACTCACCGATTGGGTTCTGCGGCATACGCAGCTCGTCACGCACTTCGGTACCGATCACGACAACCCGTCGGCTATTGCGTTCATCACTCGCCGTGATGAAGCGGCCGATCGAGGTGTCGACGCCGAGCACATCCTGAGCTTCTTCGGTGGCGCCAAGAACTTGAGGCGTGACGCTGCGTCCTCGATAAAGCGTGGCACCGAGCGGTGCGCTGATGATGGGAGCGACTCGATCGATACCCGAGACCTTGAATCGTAGAGCATCGACGTCTTCGAACGATAATCGATTGATCTGTCCGCTTCTGAAATTCTCTTGATCGTTCTTGGCCTCGAGAGTCAAAGTATTACTTCCGAGGTCCGAAAACTGACTGCTGATCGAGTCCGAAAAGCCTTGCAGCACGGAGACTACGGCGATGACGGCCATGGTGCCGATCAAGATGCCGAGCGTCGTCAGGAAGCTGCGCAGGCGGTGCGCATTGAGACTAGCGAGGGCGGCTTGGAAGGCTTCGGCGAGATGATTCATCTTGGGATCGACCTACGCGGCTCGAGCCGGATTTTGATAGTCCTCGACGATGCGACCGTCGAAGACACGAATGGTGCGCCGGCAGTGCGCAGCGATATCGGGTTCATGGGTGACGACGACGACGGTTTGTCCTTGCGCGTGCAGCGCATCGAAGAGAGACATGATTTCAGCCGAAGTTCGCGAGTCGAGATTGCCCGTCGGTTCGTCGGCCAACAAAATCGACGGCTCGCCGACCAGTGCGCGTGCAACCGCCACACGCTGACGCTGACCACCCGAGAGCTGATTCGGGCGGTGATCCAGACGATCGCCGAGCCCGACCTTTCGCAGCGCCTCGGTGGCGCGCTCGCGGCGCTCGGCGGGCGGCATACGTCGATAGACGAGAGGCTGCATCACGTTTTGCAGAGCGGTTTGGCGCGGCAGCAGATGAAAGCTTTGAAATACGAACCCGATTTCTCGGTTGCGTACGGCGGCGAGTTCTTCCTCGCTCAAAGAGGACGTATCTCTGCCGTTCAGGATGTATCGTCCTTCGCTCGCGCTATCGAGACAGCCGATGATATTCATCAGGGTCGATTTACCCGAGCCCGAAGGGCCGATCAGTGCGACATACTCGTTGCGACCGATATGAAGATCGACGCCCGCAAGAGCGAGCACCTCTTCGTCGCCGAGGACGTAGCGCTTGACGATGCCCTGTAGCTCGATCATTCCACGTCGTCCTCGGCTTCGGCGCCATTTCGAGCGCTCGCGCCGGCGGGGCGTTGTACGACCCGTTCTCCGTCTTTGAGTCGTCGTAGGGTTTTGCTCGGGCCGCTGATGATTTTGGCGCCCTCGCTGACGCCAGATTCGATGACCTCCCAACGATCATCAGAGAGGCCGGTGACGACGGCGGTCTTACGCGCGACGCCGCCGTCGCTGCGCCAGACATAACGCTTGATCACGTTTTTCTCGGGTGTTTCTGTGACGACTGCTTCGACAGGTACGGCGAGACGACGTGAGCCGTCACCGAGGTAAACGAGTGCGCGCGCGCTCATGCCCGACCGCAACAGCAGATCCTGGGGGGCATCGATTGCGAGCGTGACTTTGTAGGAGCGACCCTGCCCATCAACGGTAGGCGTGAGCGCGATCTTCTCGACCTTACTTACGAGCGCCGTGTCGGGATAGGCCGCTGAAAAGACGTCTGCACGCTGACCTAGTGTGATCTTGGCGACATCGGCTTCATCGACTTTCACCTCGGCGGTGATCGCCGACACGTCGGCGATTTTCATGAGCTGCGCGCCCGCGAGCGAAGCGGTCGAGGGAATGGCGACTTCGCCCACTTTGATGGGCAGCGATACGATGCGACCGGCGATGGGAGCGCGGATTTCGGTTTTCGCCCGCTGCTCTTTCGCGTCACCGAGCACCGCAGTGGCGCGACGCAGGGCTTCTTCCGAGCTACGCAGATCTGCTTCGGCGACGATGAACTGATTGCGATCTTCGTCGAGGCGATTCTTGTCGATGAGATTCGATGCCGCGAGTTTCTGACTGCGTTCGTATTGCTGCTTACGCAAGGCGACCACGGCGCGCTGACGATCGATACTGATGCGGTTCTGGCGAACGCTGGCTTCTTCGCGCGCGATGACGTTGTTATAGGTTTCGGGATCGAGTCGCAGCAGAAGCTGCCCACGCGTCACGTTATCGCCCTCCTGCACGAGGATGCTCGCCACTCGTGCCGTCACTTCGGCCGTGAGGTTGACCTCTGTGCGATAGGCGAGTGTTCCCGAGGCGAGAATGCTGGGTCTGACGTCTTGTGGCGAGACCGTGGTCATGTCGACGGGGGTTGCGCCGGCGCCGGAGAACTGACGTACCAACAGAGGCACGGCGATGGCCAGGACGACGAGACCGCCACCGATCCAGCGTTTGTCGAACTTTAGGTTTTTGAGGGCATTGATATTCATAAGGGGCTCAGCGTGTCATGGCGCCGATGGCCATGGCTCCGTAGATGATGAAGTGGGGAAGGGTTGCGATGACGATCGGTGCCGTCCAGCGAGTGGCACCGCTCCAAAGTTTCCAGCCGAGTGCCGCGACGAAGATGGTCCACGGCACGAGCACGCTGAACGTGGTGGCGAAACGGTACCAAGGGTCATCCGCCGGTAAATCGAGGAAGAGTGCATTGAGGCTGGTGAGAGACAGCGACTCCAGCGAGGTTTGTGGCGACATGCTCATGACACCGATCAGCATCAGGAGGGTGTTAATCAGCGTTGGCATCT
>JBIIHO010000093.1:0-6468 GCA_044235605.1 Steroidobacteraceae bacterium
CTCAGACCGATGTTGTACTCGCGAGTACCCCGCTCGTCGGTGTGACCTTCGAGACGCACACGCAAGCCCGGGCGGCTACCCAAAAACTGCGCATGAGCAGCGAGCACGGCCTGATCTTCAGAGCTGATGGCATCGCTATCGAACGCAAAGTAGATGACCGTACGGTTGGCAAACTCGGGCGGAAGCACCACGGCGGTCTCGCTCGACGTACCGACCTCGCCAGCCGAGAGCGGCCCAGCGGAGTCATCGGGCTGAGCGATGGCTGAGGCGTCCGATTTATTGGCGAGATCAGCACCAGACTCTTGTTTAACCGGCGGCGCCGACTTACAGGCTGCGAGCAAACCGAGAAGAGCCAGAACGGCGATCAGCTTTTTCATTATTTTCGAACTCCTGAACTTGAAACGAATTATTGCACGGCTACGACGTCGGGTAGGAAGGGCCCCCACGCCGGCTCCCGCACCTCGCCGCGGTCCGCCGCGAGCCGTTGAGCAATGAGGCCATCGGCGCTGACGGTGGCGAGAACACCCTGGCCTCGTTCGCGAGAGGCGTACACGAGCGTGCCCCCATCAGGCGCGAAATACGGAGACTCATCCTGTCGGCCCTTCGACAGGATGCGAACATTTCCGTTCCCAAGGTCTTGTATACCGATGCGATACGCGCCCTCTTCCCGCGTCACCATCGCAAGCAAGCGCCCATTAGGGCTCACCCTAGGTCTAGCGTTATAAGAGCCCGCAAATGTAATGCGTTGAGGCCGTGAGCCCGCCTCGACACTCAAGCGATAAATCTGCGGGCCGCCTGCCCGATCCGACGTGAAATACACCTGCGTACCGTCCGGCGACCACACAGGCTCGGTGTCGATCGCCGGATGATCCGTCAGGCGAGTGAGTGCACCCGAAGCGATCTCGAGCACGTAAACATCGAGGTTGCCACCCGGCGACGACAGCGTGAGTGCCAATCGAGTTCCATCGGGCGACCACGCCGGCGCGTTGTTCACGCCCGCTCGCGATGACACGCGACGACGCTCTGCCGTGCGCACACGCTGCACGTAAACTGACGCAGAACGTGTCTCGAAGGACACGTACGCCAACCACTCACCATCCGGCGACCACGCAGGTGACATCAACGGAAGACGCGACTGCAAAATCACTCTGGCGTTTTCGCCATCCGCGTCGGCGACGATGAGCTGGTACCGCTGCGACGGCGGCTGCCCATCGACTGAGACATAGGCGATGCGCGTGGCAAAGGCACTGCGCGCCCCGATGATCTTTTGATAGAGCCGGTCGCTGATGCGATGAGCAGCGTTACGCCAGGCCGAAGGCGCCGCGCTGATACGCTCGACCAGCAGACGTTGACCCGTCAGCAGGTTGAGAAGCTCGAAGTCGATCGTGGTGCGTCCGTCCACACCCACGCTTGCACGCCCCGTGACTAAATAATCAGACGCCGTACGCTCGCCAACCAGGAAACGCCCGCTGCGCGCGAGGTTGCGACGAATCACCTCGGCCGAAGATTGCGGATCGGCTGAAAAATTTTCGATTGCGATAGGAATCGGCGCTGTGACCCCCGAGGTGATATCGACCTGCAGCTGAGCCTCGGCAACCGGGGCTGCGGAAAGACCGACGAGCGCGACGCACAGCACCGTCCAGGCAACACTCGCCAATTTTTTGATGTCAATCATTAGGTCTAAACCTCAACTCGATATTGCGCTCGAATAGCGACGGCTCCGGAGGCGGCGGCAGTGGCGACGCACGGAACACCGCGGCTTCGAGCGACTGACGTACAGCCTCGTCGCCATTACATTCTTTGACCTCCGCCCGAATCACCGTTCCGCCCGCCGCCTGTGTCACCGCAACTCGGCAATCGAGACCCGCCTGCGCTGAAGGAGGCCGTATCCACGCACGCTGGACACGCGCCTGAATGGCCGCTGCCCATTGCGACGAAAGCGACGCCGCGCGAGCTGCGGCAGCGCGCCGCGCCTCGGCCTCTTCCGCCGCAGAGAGCTCCTCGGTTAGAGCCCGCTGCAAGGCCGCTTCACGCTCCGCGCGGATACGAGCGTCATCCTTAAGACGTCGGTCCTCCGCCTCCAGCTCGTCTCTCATTCGACGCGCCTCAGCTTCGCGACGTGCTTGCTCGTCGAGACGAACCTTCTCGGCCTTACGCTCCGCCTCTTTGCGCGCCTGCGCCTCTTTCTCACGCTTGGCGTTTTCGACTGGTGCGGGCTTCGGAGGTTCCGGCCTCTTGGGTGGCGGCTGAGGTTTCGGCTCGGGCTTAGGTTTCGGCTCGGGCTCAGTTGCTGGCACGGGAGCAGGAGCAGGCTCAGACTCTTCTTTCTTCGGAGGCGCGCGTCGTGTGAGTCGAGCGAGTTCGTCGGCATCGACCGCTACGGCCTCGATCGCCATCACCTGCGGCGCCTCGGATTCCGCACGCCAGTTTTGAAGCCCCAACACGACGATCACGGCGACCAACGCGCCATGCAGTGCGATGGACAGCAAATAAGGCTTAACGCGCGATATCACGCTCGACATGTAACGCTCAACGCGCACCTCTGACGGTGACGGGATCCGTCAGAAAGCCGACCTTCTGAGCGCCTGCGCTCTGAAGCAGCACCATCGCTTCGACCACGCGACCATAGGGTACTTCGCGATCGCCTTTGACGAAGACGGGTACACCCGGCGCACTGCGTAGGACCGCAGCCACGCGTGCCTCCAACAGAGAGTCCTCGAGCGGCTCTGACGGGTTGTCGCCCTCATTGAGATAAAGACGCCCTCGACGATCGACAGACACCACGATCGGCGGTCGGTCCTGAAGATCCGCCGGGTCGATCGCCTGCGCTGCGGCATCCGGTAAATCGACTTTAATGCCTTGCGTGAGCAACGGCGCCGTCACCATAAAAATAATGAGCAGCACCAGCATCACGTCGATGTATGGCACGACGTTGATCTCGCTCATGGGTTTTCGACTTCGACCCGGTTGCGGCATAGCGCGTCTCCGCCTCAACCCGCATCGCGCGTCGCATGACGCTGCAGGATGGTCGAGAACTCTTCCATGAAAGCGTCGTAGCGGGCTTCGATCCGCCAGACCTGATCGGCGAAACGGTTATAGCCGACAACCGCCGGGATGGCAGCAAAGAGACCAATGGCCGTGGCGACGAGCGCCTCGGCGATACCGGGAGCCACCGTCGCGAGCGTAGCCTGCTGCACCGAGCCAAGACCCACGAACGCGTGCATGATGCCCCACACCGTACCGAAGAGACCGACGTATGGGCTCGTCGAGCCCACAGTTGCCAGCGTAGACAAGTTCTTCTCGAGATATTCGATTTCTTTGATCTGCTGCGCCTTCATCGCCCGGCGCGCACCCTCGAGTAGCAATTCGACGGCGCTCTCGCCTTGCTGCCGCAAGCGCGCGAACTCTCGAAACCCCGTTCGAAAGATACTGTCGATCCCTACGGGGTTTCCGCGAGCCTCAATGCTTTTGTAAAGATTCGAGAGATCACCACCCGACCAAAAGTCGCGCTCGAAGCGCACGAGATCGTCTTTCGCGCGCGCGAGTACGGCCCTCTTCTTGAAAATGATGCTCCAGGAGTAGACCGATGCCAACACCAGCATGAGCATCACCGCCTGCACGATGATGGTGGCCTCAAGGATGAGCTTCAGAATCGATAAGTCATTCACGCAAGATACTCCCCTATACGGCGCGGCCGCAGCGTCTTCGCATCGACACACACGACACGGACCTTGGCCTCGATGAGCAGTTCCCGTGAGTCGTTGTTACCCGACTCGCGCCAAATTTTTTGATCGAATATCGCCGTGGTGCGGCCCTCAGGCTGCATGTCGCAGGTCACAACGAGCGCATCATCGAGTCGCGCCGCCGCCTTGTAGTCGATCGAAAGCCCAAGAACCATGAACTGTACGCCTCGAGTCGCCGCGAGCTCGCGCTGGGCGATTCCGCGACTGCGCAACCATTCGGTTCGACAGCGCTCGAGAAATCGAAGGTAGTTGGCGTAATACACAACACCGCCCGCGTCGGTGTCCTCCCAATACACGCGTATGGGCCACTCGAATACGCTCACTCGCCCTCCTCGAAGAGCGGCATCGCGCCGGTCGGTCGCGGAGGCGGAGCCAGACCAAAGTGCGCATAGGCCGTGCGTGTGGCCATGCGACCTCTCGCGGTGCGCATCAAGAAACCTTGCTGAATCAAGAAGGGCTCGATCACATCCTCGAGCGTGCCGCGTTCCTCACCGATTGCAGCCGCCAAACTATCGATGCCGACCGGTCCACCCTCAAACTTTTCAATGATGGTCGTGAGCAGCTTGCGATCGAGCATGTCGAAGCCGACCGGATCGACCTCGAGCAGGTTGAGCGCACCCTCAGCGAGCGCGGACGTGATGGTTCCGTCACCTTTGACCTGGGCGTAGTCACGGGCGCGCCGCAGCAGACGATTGGCGATACGCGGCGTCCCACGCGACCGCTCAGCGATACGCAAAGCGCCCTCGGGGTCGAGCGGCACCCCCAAAATACCCGCCGAGCGCTGCACGACACTTTTGAGATCTTGGACGTCGTAGAACTCGAGCCGCTGCACGATGCCGAAACGATCGCGCAGCGGCGAGGTCAGGAGTCCGGCACGAGTCGTCGCGCCGACGAGCGTGAACGGCGGCAGCGACAGCTTGATAGACCGGGCTGCAGGACCCTCGCCGATCATGATGTCGAGTTGATAGTCCTCCATCGCCGGGTACAAGACTTCTTCGACGATCGGCGACAAGCGATGGATTTCATCCACGAACAACACGTCGCGCGGCTGCAAATTGGTGAGGATCGCTGCGAGATCACCGGGGCGCTCGAGTACGGGACCAGAAGTCTGCCGCAAACTGACACCGAGCTCGGTGGCGAGAATATTGGCGAGCGATGTCTTGCCTAGGCCCGGCGGCCCGAAAATCAAGACGTGATCGAGCGCTTCGGATCGCGCACGTGCAGCACCCACGAAAATCTCGAGCTGCTCTTTGACGGGGTGCTGCCCGACGAAGTCTGCGAGACGCTTCGGGCGTATCGCGCGGTCGATCGCCTCTTCTTCACGGCCGCCCTCGGCGCTCACTATGCGTTCTGTCATCGGAGCGCTCCCTGCAATGCACGACGGATAAGTTCTTCGGTACCCTCGGAGCCCGAACCCGCAGCGGCCTTGATGAGACGAGTCGCTTCGACGGGTTTGTAGCCGAGCGCCACGAGTGCTGCGAAAGCCTCACCCTCAGCGCCGCCTACCGACGCCTCTGAAGGCAGCGTGATACCGAGCTCATCAGCGGAGAGTCGATCGCGCATTTCGATGACGAGACGCTCCGCGGTTTTGCGACCCACACCCGGAATTTTGGTAAGCGCCGTCACATCGTTGGACGTGACGCAGGTAGCGAAGCCCTCGGCCGTCGTGCCTGAGAGAATGGCTAATGCAATCTTCGGACCGACTCCCGATACTTTGAGCAGGTTTCGAAACAGGTGTCGCTCGGCCGCCGTCGCGAATCCATAGAGTATATGCGCGTCCTCTCGGACGACGAGATGCGTCAGCAAACGCACCTCCTCACCCACGGCCGGCAGTCCGTAGAACGTCGACATCGGCGCTTCGAGCTCATAGCCCACGCCACCGACTTCGATGAGCAACTGCGGTGGTGCCTTGACCGCAATGCGACCACGCAATGAGCCGATCATCCGGCGACTCCGCGATGACCCGCGATAAGACTGGCGAGCTTGCGCTGCTGAGCGTGGCATAGCGCAACCGCTAGGGCATCGGCCGCGTCCGAGGTGAGACGACCCTCCACTTTGAGCAGCGTACGCATCATATGAGCCACCTGAAGCTTATCGGCACCACCGAAACCCACCGTCGCGAGCTTGATCGCCCGCGGCGCGTACTCGGCAATCTCGAATTCGCCGAGCGCTGACAAAGCCGCGCCGCGTGCTTGCCCGAGCTTGAGCGCGCTGTCGATGTTGCGATTGACGAACACTTTTTCGATGGCAACCTCTCCGGGCGAGTATTCGAGCACGAGTGCGCGAACGCCTTCATGAATTCGAGCGAGCCGAGCGGCCATCGGCAATCCGTCGACCTCGATACGCCCATGCGTCACGCATCGACAATCGGGGCCGCTGACGTCGATGATGCCGTAGCCGAGACGCCGAGAACCCGGGTCTATCCCGAGGATGCGACAGCTCTGCGAAACGAGTGTCGTCGGGGCCTCGACCGAGGCGGAGGACTCCGGATCGTAGTTACGCCAGGACTTGGACCGATATCGCGCCATGCGCTCGCGACCCCGAGGATGCGCTGAAAAGCGACCGGCCTATGATAGCCGGAAACCTTCAGCGATTCGGCATGTCGATGGCGCGCTTGTCGGCTGCGAGAGCCGCCTCGTGCAGAGCCTCGGACAAGGTCGGATGCGCATGAATCGTGCGCTGCAAATCCTCGGCGCTCGCCGAGTACTCCATGGCAAGTACCGCC
>JBIIHO010000094.1:0-6459 GCA_044235605.1 Steroidobacteraceae bacterium
CGCCGTAGCGCTTTGGAAAACGGCCGTGTCGCCCGCCGATACGACCCTCTATCTTCCGTTGCTCAAAGAATTTGCGTTGCCGCTCGGCGCCTTCGGATTCATTTTGCTGACTTACCTCATGATCGTTGGCATGAGCAATGCTGTGAATCTCACCGACGGTCTCGACGGCCTCGCGATCATGCCCGCCGTGATGGTGGCGGCGGCGCTCGGCGTGTTCGCCTATGCAGCGGGCAACGCAGTGTTTGCCGATTATCTTGCGATTCCGGCGGTGCCGCAGGCGGGTGAACTGCTCATTTTCTGTGCGGCCCTCGTTGGCGCGGGTCTAGGCTTTCTCTGGTTCAACACCTATCCCGCGCAGGTGTTCATGGGAGACATCGGTGCACTGTCGATCGGCGCTGCGCTCGGTACCATCGCTGTCATCGTTAGGCAGGAAGTTGTGTTGCTCGTGATGGGCGGCATCTTCGTGCTCGAGACCGCATCGGTCATGTTGCAGGTGGCCTCGTTCAAGCTCACCGGCAAGCGCATTTTCCGGATGGCACCGATTCATCACCACTTCGAACTGAAGGGTTGGGCCGAGCCCAAGGTGATCGTGCGCTTCTGGATCATCACGTTTTTCCTCGTGCTCGCAGGACTCGCCACACTGAAACTCCGATGAGCCAAACCATCGAACATCGTAAAGCGCTGATCGTCGGCCTTGGGAAGACCGGGGTATCGGCGGCGCGTCACCTCGTCGATCGTGGTTGGCAGATCGCGGTGACCGATACCCGTGCGCAGCCGCCGGGACGCGAGCAGCTCGCCGCTGTTGCGCCAAATGCCGAGTGCAGCTTTGGTCGCCTGGATTCTTCGTTGCTCGCAGGCTCGACGATTGTCGTGACTTCGCCCGGTATCGCCTTGCGTGAGCCGCTGATTGCTGAGGCCATCGCGCGAGGCATCGAGGTGGTTGGGGACGTCGAACTCTTCGCGCGTGAGGTGAAGGCACCCGTCGTCGGTATCACGGGAACAAATGGAAAGAGTACGGTCACGACGCTTGTAGGCCGCATGGCGACTCGCGCGGGTCGTAAGGTGTGTGTTGGCGGTAATCTCGGTACGCCTGTTCTCGATCTGCTCTCCGCACCTGTACCTGAGCTCTACGTGCTCGAGTTGTCGAGCTTTCAGCTCGAGACGACGCAGTCGCTGCAGCTACTGGCTGGGACGGTGCTGAATCTTTCAGAAGACCATCTCGATCGTCACGGATCGATGGATGCGTATGCGGCTGCCAAGGCGCGTATTTTCCGCCGTTGCGGCACCGCGGTGATCAACCGCGACGATCACTGGGTCCGTGGAATGCCTCGAGACTCGGTGCAGAAGGTCGTCGGCTTTTCCATCGAGTGTCCGACTGGTAAGGGTGCAGATGGAGCCGAGTATTCGTTGATGGAGCAGGGCGGTGAGCGCTGGCTCGCCGTTCGCGGACAACCCGTGCTCGCCGTCTCTGCGATGCGTCTTGCGGGACTGCACAATGCCGCCAACGCACTTGCAGCTTTGGCGCTCGGCGAAGCCTGCGGGCTACCGCTGCCCCCGATGCTCGATGAACTGCGCGAGTTCGCTGGCCTCCCGCATCGCTCGCAGTGGGTGGGCGAGAAGCGTGGCGTGCGCTACATCAATGATTCCAAGGGGACGAATGTTGGCGCCACCGTCGCGACGGTCTCGGGTATGCCGGGAACCTTACTGCTCATCGCCGGTGGTGATGGCAAGGGCCAGGATTTTGCTCCGCTCGCCTCAGCGCTAGCGGGTCGTACGCGGGTGGTGTTGCTGATCGGGCGAGATGCATCTCGGCTCGCGGATGTTCTCAAAGATCATTGCGAGATTGTCCGTTGTGCCTCGCTCGAAGAAGCCGTGGATGAGGCTGCGAAGCGTGCCGAATCGGGTGAGATCGTTCTACTTTCGCCGGCGTGCGCAAGCCTCGATATGTTTCGGGATTACATCGAGCGCGGTGAGCGATTCGCTGCAGCGGTCGGGAGATTGCCCTCATGAGTACGTTCACCTTGCCCGCTCGCGGCGGAGCTCGTCCAACAACGGTCCATCTCGATCTGATCACTCTGCTGATCGTTTCTTCAATCGTGCTGCTGGGACTCATCATCGTCACGTCTGCCTCGATGTCGATCGCGAGCAAGGAAGCCGGTGATCCGTTCTTCTATCTCGAGCGACAGTTCGTGCTCGTCGTGGCCGGAACCATCGCAGCGTCTTTCGCTTTTGCCGTCCGGACCGAGTGGCTCGAGAAATCAGCCTTGTTGCTGCTCGCCTTGGCGGGCGTACTGCTGATCGCGGTACTTATCCCTGGCATCGGTCATTCGGTGAACGGCAGTCGTCGCTGGATCCGTCTCGCGGGCATCAATTTTCAGGCCTCCGAGGCCGCTCGCGTGATGGTGCTCATCTTTATCGCCAGCTACGCCGTTCGTCGCGAAGCAGAGCTTCGAAGCTCGCTGATGGGTCTCATCAAGCCGCTGCTCGTAGTTGGCGTATTCTTTGGTCTGCTACTCATGGAGCCGGATTTCGGCGCAGCAGTGGTCCTTACGGCTACGGCTTTCGGTGTGCTCTTCGTGGCTGGGGCGCGATGGCGCGACGTGATCGGACTCGCTGTCATCGGTGCGGGTCTTCTCGCTGCCGTGGCCGTATCCTCGCCGTACCGTCTGCGTCGTCTCACATCGTTCCGAAACCCCTGGGAAGACCCGTTCGACAGCGGCTTCCAGCTGACGCAAAGCTTGATCGCCATCGGACGCGGCGGATGGACGGGTGTCGGGCTCGGTGAGAGCGTGCAGAAGCTGTTCTACCTTCCCGAGGCCCATACCGATTTCCTCTTTGCGGTACTCGCCGAAGAGCTCGGATTGTTTGGCGTGCTGCTAACGATCAGTCTGTTCGTTGCGCTCGCTTGGCGTGCGCTCTACATCGCGCGGCTCGCCAACGAGGCCGGTCTCAAGTTTCAGTCCTATCTCGCGGCTGGCTTCGGCATCTGGGTCGCGATTCAGGCGTTCATCAACATGGGCGTGAACATGGGCGCGCTGCCGACCAAGGGCTTGACCTTGCCGTTCATGAGCTATGGACGATCGAGTTTGATCGTCACGCTCGCTTGGGTGGGTGTCTTGTTGCGGGTGTATCACGAAGCAGCCCAGGCCTCGCGAGGAACCACGGCCGCGAGTCTTCGCGGTGACAGCGCCGTGCGCTTGCGTGGCGGGGCAGGGGAGGCGGTCGAGGCGTGAGTAAACCCTGCGTCATGATCATGGCAGGCGGCACCGGCGGGCACGTGTTCCCCGCGTTGTCGCTCGCAGGCCTGCTGCGGTCGCGAGACATCGAGGTCGTCTGGCTCGGAACGCGCGCAGGCATCGAGTCGCGTCTCGTGCCTGCAGCGGGTATCGACGTCGAGTGGATCGATATCGGGGGTTTGCGGGGCAAGGGTCTCTCGACACTTTTTGCCGCACCGATTCGGCTCGCTCGGGCGCTCTGGCAGGCGCTCGCCGCCGTAAGACGTCATCAGCCGCGTGTCGTTGTCGGTTTGGGCGGTTACGTCACCGGGCCCGGCGGTCTCGCGGCGTGGCTCGCGCGTCGTCCGCTCGTCATTCACGAGCAGAATGCCGTGGCCGGTCTCACCAATCGCGTTCTTGCACGATTCGCCACGCGGATCCTCGAGGCATTCTCGGGAAGCTTCGGCGCTGGCGTTCGTGCGACGACGGTGGGTAATCCGGTACGTACCGAATTCTTTGGACTGCCGGCGCCCGCGGAGCGCTACGGCTCACGCCAAGGCCCACTGCGTATTCTCGTCGTCGGCGGCAGTCAGGGCGCACAGCGCCTCAATACGGTTGTCCCCGACGCCGTCGCAGCACTGGTCGGCAAGGCGGACGTACGAATTCGTCACCAGACCGGCGCGCGCACGCTGGAGAGCACACGCGAGGCCTACGCCTCTCGCGCTATCGACGCCGACGTCAGCGCATTCATCGACGATATCGCAGCCGCCTATGCAGAGGCCGATCTCGTGATCTGCCGCGCCGGCGCGCTCACGGTCTCCGAGCTCGCTGCAGCAGGCGTCGCATCGATCCTCGTGCCCTTTCCGGCGGCGGTCGATGATCATCAAACCCGCAACGCTCGCTTCCTCGTCGAGCGCGATGCGGCGGTGCTACTACCGGAGCGCGAGCTCACGCCCCAACGACTGGCTGCCGAGATCGAGCGCTTCGCTTTCGACCGGGCCGCGCTTTGCCGAATGGCCGAGCGCGCTCGCCAGCTTTCTCGACCCGATGCCACCGAAGAGTTGGCCAAGGCCGCTCTGGCAGCCGGAGGTATCGCAGCATGAACATGGAGCGCATGCGTCGTATCCACGGCATTCACTTCGTCGGGATCGGCGGTAGTGGAATGGGAGGCATCGCGGAGGTCTTGCTGAACCTTGGCTATCGCGTGCAGGGGAGCGATCTCAAGCCCAACCCGGTGACCGAGCGTCTCATCGGGCTCGGGGCCAAGATCACGTTCGGTCACGCCGCAGAGAATATCGCCGGTGCCGACGTCGTTGTCGTGTCGACTGCCGTCTCCAAAGAAAACCCGGAGGTTGCGCAGGCTCTCGCACATCGCGTGCCGGTCGTGCCGCGCGCCGAGATGCTGGGCGAGCTCATGCGCTTTCGTTCGGCGATCGCCGTTGCCGGAACGCATGGCAAAACCACGACGACGAGTCTTGTCGCCTCGGTACTCGCCGAGGGGGGCGAGGATCCGACTTTCGTGATCGGTGGTCGATTGAAGAGCGCCGGAACGAATGCTCGTCTCGGCGCAGGTCGCTATCTTGTTGCCGAAGCCGACGAGAGCGATGCCTCGTTCCTGCACCTGCAGCCGCTGATCGCCGTCGTGACGAACATCGACAACGATCACCTTGGTACCCACGAGGGCGATTTCAATCGTCTGCGTCAGAGCTTCGTCGACTTTCTCCACAATCTGCCGTTCTACGGGCTCGCGGTGCTCTGCGCCGACGATTCTGAAGTTCGCGGAATCCTGCCTCGAGTAGGTCGCCCGATCACCACTTACGGTATCGAAGAGGGGGCGGACGTCCGCGCTATCAACGTGGTCCGACAGGGCCCGCAAACCATGTTCGACGTCGTACGACCCGGTCACGCGGCGCCGCTCGCCGTGCGGCTCAATCTTCCCGGGCGACACAACGTTCAAAACGCTTTGGCCGCGATTGCCGTAGCGAGCGAACTCGGCGTCGAAGATGAGGCCATTCAGCGTGGGCTCGCCAAGTTTCAGGGTGTTGATCGGCGTCTGCAGCAAGTCGGCGACGTTCGCGTCGGCTCGGGTAGCGCGGTCATCATCGACGATTACGGTCATCATCCGACTGAGATTCGCGCGACGCTCGATGCCGTTCGACAGGCGCATCCCGATCGGCGCATCGTGCTCGCTTTCCAGCCCCACCGGTACACGCGTACGCGTGACCTGCTCGATGATTTCGCGGGTGTGCTGTCGACGGCTGACGTGCTACTCGTCACCGAAGTGTATGCCGCAGGCGAAGCGCCGATCGCAGGCGCCGATGGCCGAGCCATCTGTCGCGCCGTGCGTTCGCGCGGTCAGATCGAGCCGGTGTTCGTGCCGCGCGTCGAGGAGATCGCCGCAAGTCTGAAGGGGCTACTGCAGGCGGGTGACGTGGTACTTGCCATGGGGGCGGGCAATATCAGCGCCGTCGCTCACGGGCTCCCGAAGCAGCTTGCGGAAGGTGGCCAATGAATGCACCACCTCTCGACTCCGCGCTGCGCATGACCTTACAAGCGAATTTTGCAGGCCGTGTTGCACTCGACGAGCCCATGTCGCGACACACCTCCTGGCACGTCGGCGGTCCGGCGGAGATTTTCTTCGAGCCGAAAGATCGCAGCGATCTCGCCGATTTCCTGCGCACGCTTCCGGCCGATGCACCGCTGTGGTGGGTGGGTCTCGGTAGCAACCTTCTGGTTCGCGACGGTGGATTGCGTGGCGCCGTCATTTCTTTGCACGGCGCTCTGAGTGAGCTCGAGCGTCGCGGCGAGACCGAGGTGTGGTGCGAGGCGGGCGTACCCTGCGCACGGATCGCTCGCCAGTGCGTCAAGTGGGGGCTCGGGCCTGCCGAATTCTTTGCCGGTATCCCCGGTACCCTCGGCGGTGCGCTCGCCATGAACGCCGGTGCTTTCGGGGGCGAGACCTGGCGCCACGTGCGCAACGTCGAAGTCATCGATCGCAGCGGTACGATTCGTCTGCGCAATGCATCCGAATACCGCGTGTCGTATCGACACGTCGAAGCACCGATCGTGGGCGAGGCTTTCCTCGGCGCCACGCTGCATTTCGAGCAGCGCGAGGGCGTGAGCAACGAGACGATCCGCGACTTGCTCGTCGAACGCAAGCAGAAGCAACCCATCGGCGAATGGAGTTGTGGTTCGGTGTTCACCAACCCGCCGGGTGATCATGCCGCTCGGCTCATCGAGGCTG
>JBIIHO010000095.1:0-6444 GCA_044235605.1 Steroidobacteraceae bacterium
GACGCATCCCCGGGGCGAGCCTATTACCCGCGAGAATATCGACGGCAGTGCCCGTCAAAGAAGGTCGCGCGAGCCCCAGGCGCTCGGCGAGATCATCCGACCAAGCGAGTAAGCGCGGCGCCGCGACGGGCGTCGGCGCCACGAAGGTGTACGCGGCCTCCGGTACCTGCCGAGGCACATTCTCGGTGAGAGGATCAGCCGGTAACGCCTCGACGACGGTCGATTCGAAGCGGACGTCTTGTAGCGCGCACTGCGCGAGAGCTGTCATTGGCTAATTGTAGCCCGCGAGATGGCCGACGCAGCGCTATCATTGAGAGCGTGAACGCCAAAGCTCTTCGCATCCACTCACTGCATATCTATCCGGTCAAATCGGGTCGCATGATCGATCTCGATGAGGCACGTCTCGGCCCGCGAGGCCTTCAGTACGATCGCGAATGGATGTTCATCACGGCTGAGGGGCGATTCATCACCCAGCGCAGCCACCCCGTGCTCGCGCGACTCAAAGCGGAGCCCGACGACCTCGGAGTGACCCTCCTTCATCCTGACGCAGGCCGATTGCGTCTCGAAAGGCCAATGCCGATGGCAACGACGCCCGAAGATTGGCGCAAGGTCTCGGTCTGGAAGCGCGAAATCGAAGCGATTGATCTCGGTCGGGAGGCGGCTCGTTTCGCGAGCGCCGTCGTCGGGGAACCGGCGCGGATCGTGGCGGCCGGCTCTGATAATTTTCCCGACGGCTATCCCCTACTCGTCTGTACTCGAGCGTCGCTCGACGATTTGAATAGAAGAATGCCTTCGGCCCTGCCGATGAGTCGTTTCAGGCCGAACATCGTGCTCGACGGAACCGATGCCTGGGAAGAAGACCGAATCAAAGAATTGCGCGTCGGCCCGGTACGTCTGAAGCTCGTAAAAGCCTGCACACGCTGCAGCATGACCGGAATAGACCAGGAGAGCGGTCGCAAAGCCTTCAGCCCTCTGCCCATCTTGCAGGAATTCAGGTTCGACGCCGCCCTGCGCGGCGTCACCTTCGGACAGAACGCCCGAGTGGAAAGCGGCGCCGGCAGCCTGCTACGCGTCGGAGACGCGGTGCAGATCTCAGGCTGAGGGAGACGCCAGCGGGACCCGCGAGGTCACCTGACCTCGAAAATCGAGCCAAGCGTGATTCGTATAGTCGTAGAGCTTGCAACGACGCACGCAGTCGACATAGGTCTGCCAATTCATTAGATAGACCTGAAACTGGTCATTGAAGCGCTCGGTAAGTAAGGACTGAGCTCGCCGCAACGAATACATCGGGATACGCGGATTCAGGTGATGCGCGTTGTGCTCCATGATGTTGTGGAGCAAGCGATCGATTCCTAAGGGCAAGCGCACTTGAACGGTCGCCGTGAGATACGCGCGATATTGCTGCCACTCGTGGCGTTTGAGAAACCAGGCAATCTTCGGGTGCGTGTGGTGCACGAACACCACGAAGCCCATCACGACGTTCCAGAGTGCGAAGGGCACGATCACGCCGAGCGTCAGTAGCAGCCCCAAGCTTTGTCCGGTTTTAATGGACGCCGCGATGATCAAACTCACCCAAGCGATCATGCCCAAGGTGACGAGCGCGCTGTCCCACTGGTACTTCGCACGGCTCGCCCCGATTTGCTTACGCGTCGCAAAGTAGAGTTTTTTCCACCAAAGCTCGAGGAAATAGTAGAGACCCCAGCCGAGGCCGCTACGGTAGATGCGCTCCAGCGCGCGGCGATAGCGCGGCAGCGCATCGAACTCTTCTTTCGAGAACGGCGCCCAAACTTGGTCGCGACCCTTGAGGTTGTTGAAGCCGTGGTGGGCGACGTTATGACCGACGTCCCACAGGCTGAATGCTGTCATCGATGGGAGAAAAGCGATACGGCCAACGACCTGATTGAGCCACTTGCTCTTGAAGAATGATCCGTGACACGCATCGTGGCCGATGAGAAATAGGCGCACGATACCGGCCGTGACCATCAGCGAACCTAGCACTTTCAGCCAGACCGAGGCGTCGATGAGCACCAGCGCGAGGCCTCCCGCGAACAAAGCGAGATCGATGGCCAGCGCCACGAAGGGCTTGAGGTACCCCGCGTTCTCGAACGCGATCAGGAGTGCCTTTCGACTCGTAGTCTCGGTAGCGGTCTGCATTACGGATCATCCCCCTGGCAAGCAATCTGGGAAAGCATTGTACCCGGCCTCATAATATCGGGCATGACATTCATTTCCCCGCGCCCGCGCAACGAATCCGTGGACGTCCAGCATTTGGTCGATTCGCTCGACGAATCCTGGCGAGACTCTGCGGTCGCCACGGGTCGCGCACTCGTCTCAGGCGCCCGCCAGCGCGTCGACGAACGCCCGTATCTTGACGCTTTTTTGCAGGAATTCGGCCTCTCCAATCAGGAGGGTATCGCGCTCATGTGTCTCGCGGAGGCGCTGCTGCGCATTCCCGACGATGACACGGCTGATCGTTTGATCGCAGAAAAGGTTTCGATTGGTGACTGGGACGCTCATGCAGGACGTTCCTCCTCTTTATTCGTCAACGCCTCGACCTGGGGTCTGATGCTGACGGGGCGGCTCGTCGAGCTGCCCGACGAGATGACGGGTGACACCCGAAACTGGATGCGCGGGCTCAGTCAGCGGATGACCGAACCGGTCGTGCGCAACGCGTTACGTCGCGCCATGCGCATCATCGGCGGCGAGTTCGTCGTGGGACGAAGCATCGAGGAGGCACTCAAGCGCTGCGCGTCGGAACGCGCCCTCGCCCTCTGCTCCTTCGACATGTTGGGCGAAGGCGCAAGAACCGATACCGATGCCGAGCGCTACACCGAGGCTTATGCCTCGGCGATCGAAGCCATCGCAGCAGGACGACTCTCCGGCGATACCTCGTCGTTGCATACGTATCACGCGATCTCCATCAAACTCTCCGCGCTCGATCCACGTTACTCACTCACGCAACGCAAACGCACGCTCGACCGGTTACTGCCACGAGCGCTCGAACTCACGCGACTCGCAGCCGCGCGAGGACTCGGTCTCACCATCGACGCCGAGGAACAGGATCGTCTCGAGTTGTCGCTCGAACTCATCGGCGCCTTGGCGCGCGACCCAGCGATACGCGACTGGCCGGGACTCGGCCTTGCGGTGCAGGCCTACGGACGTCGCGCTCCCCAGGTCATCGACCACATCACGGCGCTCGCGAGCGATCTGCGTCGTCCGCTCGCGGTGCGGCTGGTCAAGGGCGCGTACTGGGATAGTGAAATCAAGCGCGCTCAGGAACGTGGGTTGTCTGAGTACCCGGTTTACACCCGTAAATGCTCGACCGATGTGGCGTATCTTGCTTGTGCACGAAAGCTGATCGCAGCCGCGCCGCTCGTCTATTCCCAGTTCGCCACGCATAACGCACATACGATCGGCGCTATCCTCGCGATGCGACGATCCACTACCGCTCAGCCCGCGCTCGAGTTTCAGCGATTGCACGGCATGGGAGTCTTGCTCTACGACGAGGCTCGTCGCCAGATCGAAGACTTCCCTCCCGTGCGCGTGTACGCACCCGTCGGGCCTCATGCCGAACTGCTGGCCTATCTCGTGCGTCGGCTGCTCGAAAACGGCGCGAACACGTCTTTTGTCAATCGCTTCATGGATGAACGCGTCTCGGTTGACGATGTTGTCGTCGATCCGGTCGATGAGGTTCGTACTCGGCTCAAAGATTCGAGCCTCGCTCATGCGGGTATTCCGCTGCCGTCTCAACTCTTCGGCGGCGCGAGACGGAACTCGTCTGGCCTCGACTTCGGACTCGAGCACACGCTTCAGAACCTGCGCAAAATCTGCCAAACGCACCCGATCACCGACCTACCACCCTTCAGGCCTACGAGCGCTGTGGCGCCAGCCTTCGAGGCCGCCGCCTCAGCATTGGCCGCATGGCAACAAAGCAGTGTTGAAGATCGTGCAGCCTGTCTCGAACGCGCCGCCGACCTACTCGAAGAGCAACGCGACAAGTTCCTCGCACTGCTCGTGCAAGAAGCGGGGAAGACGTTTGGCGATGCGATTGCGGAAGTGAGAGAGGCTGCAGACTTTTGCCGTTACTACGCCGCTGAAGCTCGCCAGCTGCAAGCGGCGCCGCAGCGGCTTGCAGGACCCACCGGCGAGACCAACGACCTGCATTTCGTCGGTCGCGGCATATTCGCCTGTATCAGTCCGTGGAATTTTCCGCTCGCGATCTTTGCAGGCCAAGTTGTCGCAGCACTCGTGACCGGAAATGCCGTCCTCGCCAAACCAGCCGAAACCACTCCGCGTGTCGCGCTAGCTTTCGCCGAATTGCTTCAGCATGCGGGCATCCCGCAAGACGTCCTTAAAGTGCTGCCGATGATCGGGCGCGACTTTGGCGAGACTGCGCTCGAGCACACCGCTCTCGCCGGAGTGGTATTCACCGGCTCCACCGCTACCGCGCGCTGGCTCAATCAAAAATTGGCCTCTCGACAGGGCGCCATTCTGCCGCTCATCGCCGAGACAGGCGGTATCAACGCCATGATCGTCGACTCCACCGCCCTGCCCGAGCAGGTCGTCGACGACGCTATCACGTCGGCTTTCGGCAGTGCGGGCCAGCGTTGCTCGGCACTTCGGTTGCTCTGCATCCAGGAAGACATCGCCGATCGCATCATCGGCATGCTGAAGGGCGCAATGGATACGCTCGTCGTGGGTGATCCGCGCGATCTCGCCGTCGATGTCGGCCCCGTCATCAGTCTCGAAGCTGCTCGAGAGTTGCGCATTCACGTCGAAGAGGTTTCGCGCAAAGGCCGCCTGCTGAAGGTGGGTCGTCTACCGAGTGTCCAACCTGTCGGTTATCCGACCTCGATCGATCCGGGACGCTACGTGGCACCTCATCTGATCGAGCTCGAGTCGGCGCGCGATCTGACGCGCGAGGCGTTCGGTCCAGTGTTGCACGTCGTTCGTTACGCCTCTAGCGAGCTGCCGCAACTGCTCTCCGATCTGCGCGCGAACGGCTACGCTCTGACGCTCGGAATCCAGAGTCGGCTCGAGATAACTCGGCAGAGCGTCTACGCGCTCTCGAGCGCCGGAAACGTGTACGTGAATCGCAACATGATCGGCGCCGTCGTGGGCGTGCAGCCTTTCGGAGGATCGGGCCTCTCAGGCACGGGACCGAAGGCCGGCGGGCCACACTATCTCTCGCGTTTCGTGACAGAGCGTACGCTGACGATCAACACCACCGCGACGGGTGGTAACACGGCTCTTCTGAGTCTCGACTAGGCTCGTTTTATCGAAGACGCTCAACGCGCCCAGGGGGGTGCAGAGGTCGAAGCACCAAGACGTCGCGCAGCCTCAGCGAGTTTTTCGCGAGGTAGCCGTCCGCAATCGACGAGGCCTTGCACAGCTGCAAGCGCAATGCTTGCACGATCGACTTCAAAGAATTGTCGCAAAGCGGAACGCGTATCACTACGCCCGAAACCATCGGTACCAAGAACGATGAAACGCCGGCCTGGCAGATAGCTCGCGAGCATCTGCGGCACGGCACGGACGTAATCCGACGCGGCGACGACAGGGGCCTCCCCGGCAAGGCAACTCTCGAGATGCGACGCTCTCGGAGCCGCCTCGGGCGTGAGCCGACGAGCGCGCTCGAGATCAGCGGCTTCGCGCGCCAACTCGCTATAACTCGTCACGCTCCAGATTTCGCTCGAAACCCCCATCTCGCACTCCAGCCATTCGCTCGCGGCGATCACCTCTCGCAGGATTGCACCCGATCCGAGCAGTCGGACGGAAGGATCCGAGCCTTTGGTGGCATAGCGATACATCCCGCGGATCACGCCCTCACGCGCCTCCGCCGGCAGCGACGGCTGCGCGTAGTTCTCGTTCATCACGGTCAGGTAATAAAACTCGTCACGCCCCTCTTCGAGCATCCGGCGTGCGCCATGATCGAAAATCACGGCAAGTTCACCCGCGAACGCCGGGTCGTACGCACGACAGTTGGGGATGGTCGCGGCCACGAGATGACTTGAGCCGTCCTGATGCTGCAGGCCCTCGCCGCCGAGCGTCGTGCGACCCGCTGTGGCGCCGAGTAAGAATCCGCGTGCACGCTGATCGGCCGCTGCCCAGATGAGATCGCCGACACGCTGAAAGCCAAAAATCGAGTAGTAGATATAGAGGGGCAGCAAGGTGACGCCATGAACGCTGTAAGACGTGGCGGCAGCCACCCAGGATGACAACGCACCCGCTTCGGTAATCCCCTCCTCGAGCAACTGACCATCACGGCTCTCGCGATAAGACAAGAGGGAACCGGCGTCTTCGGGCTCGTAAAGTTGCCCGAGCGGCGAGTAGATCCCGATCTGGCGAAAGAGACTCGCCATCCCGAAAGTACGCGCCTCGTCGGCAACGATCGGTACGATGCGCGGACCCAGAGTCTTGTCACGCAGTAAATTGCTCACCATG
>JBIIHO010000096.1:0-6430 GCA_044235605.1 Steroidobacteraceae bacterium
CGGGGCAATCAAAGGTGGAATCCGATTCAATATCGTGCCGGATGAGGTCGAGATGCTCGGTACGATCCGTACCTTCGATCCTCAGCAGCGCGCGACGATCATCAAAAATATCGATCGCATGGTGACTAATATTGCCGCAGCGAGCGGCGCGACGGCCACGTTCGAAATTCAGCCCGGAAGCAACCCAGTGGTTCGCAATGATCCGGCGCTGACCGAGAGAGTGCTTCCTTCCCTCAGGCGAGCGGCAGGGGATTCCAATGTGCGGGCGGTACCGCTCGTCACCGGAGCCGAAGACTTCGCTTTTTTTGCTGAAAAAGTGCCGAGCTTCTTTTTCTTCGTTGGGGTGACGCCGCGAGATCAGAATATGCTCACCGCGGCATCTAACCATTCGCCTTTGTTTTACGTGGACGAGACGGCGATCCCGATAGCGAGCCGCGCTTTCGGACAACTCGCTCTCGACTATCTGACCGGCGGTTCTTCCGCCGAACCGTCCATTCAGGCCTCGAAGTAATCTTTAACTACGGTGTAGCGATAAAGACAGTCCAACGAAGCGGAGGTATGCCCTTACTCAGGTGGTGCTGCGTTTGATTTCGGCAGCACGCTTCACGGCGGCACGGATGCGGGGGTAGGTTCCGCAACGACAAAGATTGCCGTTCATCGCTGCATCGATGTCGTCATCCGTTGGATTGGGCTGTACTTCAAGAAGGGCCGCGGCCGCCATGATCTGGCCCGACTGGCAGTAGCCACATTGGACAACGTCGAGTTCGAGCCAGGCTTTTTGTACCGGATGCGTCGCGGCATCGCCGGACAGGCTTTCGATGGTACGAATTTCGGCGGTACCTACGGCTGAGACTGGCGTCACGCACGAGCGAATCGGCTGGCCGTCGAGGTGGACGGTGCATGCGCCGCACTGAGCGATCCCGCAACCGTACTTGGTGCCGGTGAGCTGTAGCACGTCGCGGATGACCCACAACAGAGGCGCATCGGGCTCGATATCGACTTCGCGGGCCACACCGTTCACTTTGAGACTGATCACACAGATTCTCCGGGTAACATGCAACCGACAATTGGACTATACCCAAGTTGACGTCCCGGGAGATCAGGCTTGGAGATCGAATTCTTCGGTGCAGCGGGTGAAGTAACGGGGTCCTGTCATATCCTCAGGGTGGGTGGACGGACTCTACTCGTCGATTGCGGGCTCGTGCAGGGCGGTCGCGATGCGACCCGTCGTAACCAACTCGACTTCCCGTTCGATCCCGCACACATCGACGCTGTTCTGCTCACCCATGCGCACATCGACCACTGCGGACGTCTTCCCCTGCTGGTCAAGAGGGGTTTTCGCGGCACGATCTACACGAACGCAGCATGCCGCGATCTACTGCCCCTGCTGCTTCGCGACACTGCCGATCTCGCGGCGCGCGAGGCAGAGAGACGCGCGCGGAGGAACAATGATGACGAACCGATTTTCGAGCCCTTGTTCGATCTCGAAGACGTCGAGCGTACTCTCAATCTTGTCCGTGCTTTGCGATACGACACTGAATACGCGCCGTTTCCCGGAGTCTCGTTACAGGTGCGGGACGCCGGACATATTCTGGGCTCTAGCAGTCTCGATGTCGCCTGTACGGAAAACGGGGTGACGAGGCGCATCGTATTCAGCGGCGATCTCGGTCAATACGACTCCCCCATCCTTCTCGATCCCCATCGCTTTGAATCGGCAGATCTTGTTCTGATGGAGAGCACTTACGGCGATCGACTGCATCGTCGCCGAGAAGACACTATCAAAGAAATTGGCGAGATCATCCGCGAAGCAGATTACGAAAACGGAAATATACTAGTCCCCGCTTTTGCTGTCGGACGCAGCCAGGAGATTCTTTATCTTCTTGGGCGTCACTTCGATGAGTGGGGACTAGATCGCTGGAAAATCTTCTTAGACAGCCCGATGGCGATCGAGGCGAGCAAGATCTATTGGGCTCACGCCGACCGATTCGACGACGAAGCGCAGCGAATCCGCGCGAGCTTCGACTCCATGCCGCAGCTTCCTAATCTCTGTCTTTGTAAAACACCTCAACAATCGCGTGAGATCAACTCGATCCGCGCTCGTGCATTCATCATTGCCGGTAGCGGAATGTGCAACGGCGGACGCATCCTCCATCACTTCCTGCAAAACCTCGAGAGGCCTGAATGCCACGTCATGATCACCGGTTTTCAGGCGCCGGGGACGTTGGGGCGTCGCTTGGTCGACCGAGCGTCCGAGGTACGTATCCATGGACAGTTGCTCCGCCTGAGAGCGAAGGGTCACACGGTCGGCGGACTCTCGGCGCACGGAGACCAAGGCGACCTCCTGCGGTGGTACGACTCCTTTGCCGGCCGACCCTTAGTGTGCCTGGTGCATGGCGAGTTCGAGCCTGCGCACGCACTGCAACATAAGATAGACAAAATGGGTGGCAAGGCTATCGTGCCGAAACCAGGGACGAGGCTAGATCTCGCCACCATGACCATCACATCGAGACCCGAACTATGATTCAACGCCACCTTGCGCGCCTCGTGCGAGTTGAGCCCCGTGAAACTGCTGCAGTGCTTGCGGCGTTTTGCCTGTTTTTCTTTGTCCTCGGAAGCTACTTCGCGGTCCGACCCGTGCGAGAGACGGTGGCGACGCTTCTTGGTCGCGAGCGAGTAGCGGACCTCTGGCTTTATACAGCGCTCTTCTCGATCGCGATCGTTCCGCTCTGGGGTTGGCTCGTCGCGCGGATGCGCCGCAGTCTTCTACTGCCCTTTCTTTATGGGTCGGTGGCGGTCATCCTCGCCGTCATCGGGTCATCCATTCAGGTCGACGAAAGCAACCTACGAGTCGGCACGTTCTTTTATGTCTGGGTCAGCGTCATCAATCTGATGCTCGTCTCCGTGTTCTGGAGCTTCCTCCTCGAGATGTTTGACGGCGAGCAGGCGAGGCGACTCTTCGGTTTTATCGCCGCAGGCGGCACCCTCGGTGCGCTGGTGGGGCCGCTGACGGCGCGCCTCACGGTCGAGACCATCGGAAACTCTGGCGTGCTGTATCTCGGAACGGTTGGGTTTCTGGGTGCAATTTTTTGTCAGCGGATACTCATCAAGATCTGGAATCGGCATCCTCCCTCGGGGGCGCCGCTGAAGAGCGATGGTGGGCGTGATGATGAAGGTCTCGGTGGTAATCCTTTTGCCGGAATTTTTATCGTACTGCGTTCACCTTATCTGCTCGGAATCGCGCTGTTCGTCGTGTTTCTGTCTGCCGTGAATACGTTCGTTTATTTTGAGCAACTTCGTATCGTCAGCGAAACTTTTTCCGACACGACGCGACGCACCCAGGTATTCGCAAACATCGATTTCATCGTGCAAGCGATGACCATTCTTTCTCAGGTTTTTCTCACCGGCCGTATCGCCTCGAGACTCGGCGTTGGGACGTTGCTGACGTTCGTTCCCGTGCTGATGATCTTTGGGTTTGTTTTGTTGTCGATGCTCAATGTTTTCGGCATGGTCGCGGCATTGCTCATCCTGCGTCGTTGGGGTGAATACGCCTTCGTGCGTCCGGGTAGAGAGATGCTTTGGGGCGCCATGGATAAAGAGTCGAAGTACAAGGCCAAAAGTTTCATCGACGTTCCGGTTTACCGAGCCGCCGACTATGTAGGTGCTCAGGCTAAGACGGCGCTCGATGCCGTCGGCGCGTCGCCTGCAGGAGCGGCGATCGTCGGCGCTGCGCTTGCGATGGGCTGGGCTGTAAACGGTTGGTGGTTGGGCCGTCGAAGTGATCGAAAAGAGTCGTAGAAATGAGATCTGTTTTAATCAAAGTCGTATCGGTCGTTTTAGGGTTTTCAAGTTCGGCTGGACTCCTCGCGGCCGAAAGTGTCAGCGGATCTCAGGAGCGCGCCGCATCCGAGTTGATCGCGGCGATTGCCTCGGGTGATGCGCAGGCCGTCGCGTTTGCCATTCACCCCTCTGAGCTCGACCGACTTCGGATCACGATCGTGCAGCGCTTGCGCGAGGAAGCCGCTCGCGGGGAGTCGGCCATCCGAACACGCCTATTCGGTGATGCCATGCCGATCGGCGAGATCGAACGCCTGACCAGCGTCAATCTCTTTCGTAACCTGGCTCGTCGACTGACTCTTCGGGCGAGAGGATACGAAAATCTCGACGGACTTGTCGCTGTTCGCGACGGAAAGTTCACGCATGTCGTTTTGAAAGGCCGACAGCCGCGAGATCAGGGACGTGTCGAAGTTGTCGAGCTTGTCACGGTCTTGCCATACGGCAAAGAATGGAAAGCGGCCATCCCTCTCGAGCTCGAAGCGCAGATCGACGATCTGATCGCCGGAAGAGTGCGAGCGTCGGTTTCGAGTGCATCAACCGTCGGGACAGGCGGGAGCGGCGGAACGAGTAGCGCGAGCTCTGGGAATACGGGAGCCACTGCTTTGGCGACAGCGCCTGCAACACCAGGACGGAATACGCCCGAGATACTCGCCTTGCTCGATCAGGCCGAAAAAACGCTGGTTGAGGGGCGATGTGACCGGTACTACCGTGATTATCTCAGTCCGGAACTACGTCGTACGTTGTCGGGTCGAACTCTCGATGCCTTGGTAGCGGCATGTAATCGAAGCATCGCGACGCGTGAACTATTGATCGCTGCGTTGAGGGTCGTCCGGCGGACCGCCCCGGTTTTCGAGGAAGGGGGCGGTCGGGCGGTTTACGATGTTGAGGGGCAAGGACTGCCCTATGATCGCTACGTACTTCAGCGCGTCGACGGCCGCTGGTTTATCGCAGAATAATGTCGAGCCAAAGAATCAGGAGACCGACCATGATCCATCGTACTTTCAAACGTCCGGCGCGCATTCTTGCCGTGACCTTTCTGACGGCACTGATCTCTGCCTGCGGCGTCTCGCCTCAAAAAGTGACCGTACCGGTGGTGGCATCGGTCGATCTTCCGCGCTTCATGGGTCCTTGGTACGTCATCGGTGTGATTCCGACCTTCATTGAGAAAGATATCTACAACGCGATCGAGTCCTATGAACTTGCGCCTGATGGCACCATCAAGACGACCTTCACCTTCAATAAGGGTGCATTCGATGGGCCTGCCAAGCAGATGGAGCCCAAGGGGTTCGTGATTCCGGGCACCAACAACGCGATCTGGGGTATGCAGTTCGTGTGGCCGATCAAGGCGGAGTACGTCATTTCCCACGTCGATGCCGACTACACCGAGACCATCATTGCCCGTAGTGCACGCGACTACGTCTGGATCATGGCCCGAACGCCGACGATGGACGAGGCGCGATACGCGGAGCTCGTGAAGAAGGTGGCGGACATGGGCTACGACGTAAGCAAGCTCGTGAAGGTGCCGCAAACGGCGAAGCCCGCGGCGGCGTCCGCCGCTGCTGCGCCTGCCGCAGCCGCCCCAGCGATGCCGACGGCTGAGCGCACCGCCGAAATCCTCGCTTCGGTGCCTGCGGTCACGCCGGCGGAACTGCAGGCGCGACTCGCCCAGGGCGCGAGCCGCCCGGTGGTCCTCGACGTTCGTCGGGCGGATGAGTTCGCCGCTGGGCATGTCGAGGGCGCTCTCAACGTCGCGCATACCGTCGTGATGGCGAGTCCGGCAACCGCTGTCCCGGCGGCCAAAGACGCGGAAATCGTGCTTTATTGCGGCACCGGTCGGCGGGCATCGGCCGCCATCGACGCCCTACGTGCTGCGGGCTACACCAACCTAAAACACCTCCAGGGTGACTACCCGGCCTGGAAGGCCCTAACCTCCGGCTCGACCCCCTCACCGTGAGCCAAGCAGGGGGCAGAGTCGGACCGCCGACAGCCCCCTCCGCGGTCGTTTTCGGAGGTCTTTCCCGCAGGGAGTAACCCCTTGCTAGACTGACGTTTTTGGCAGGGAAAGCCCGCGCTCATGGCCAAAGACGACATCCTCGACTCCGGCGCCCTCCCGGCATGGGAGAAAGCGGCCGCGAAGGCGGCCCCCGGTGGCGACATCTCCAAGCTCGTCTGGAAGACCCCCGAGGGTCTCGAGGTCAAGCCGCTCTATACCGCGGCCGATCTCGAAGGGTTGGCCCACGCCGATACCTTGCCCGGGTTTGCACCCTTCCTGCGCGGTCCCCAGCCCACCATGTACGCGGTGCGTCCGTGGACGATTCGTCAGTACGCCGGGTTCTCGACGGCGGAAGCCTCGAACGCCTTCTATCGTAAGTCGCTCGCAGCCGGTGGGCAGGGCGTGTCGGTGGCCTTCGACCTTGCGACACATCGCGGTTACGACAGCGATCATCCTCGTGTGACGGGCGACGTCGGCAAGGCCGGCGTTGCGATCGACTCCGTCGAGGATATGAAGATCCTGTTCGACGGTATTCCGCTAGACAAAGTGTCGGTATCGATGACGATGAACGGCGCGGTGCTTCCGGTACTCGCGGCCTATGTG
>JBIIHO010000003.1:0-19896 GCA_044235605.1 Steroidobacteraceae bacterium
AGTCCGCCAGCACGAGGGGCCAGTCCCTCCAGCACCTCTTCGACAAGGACCGGGACGTGCTCATCCACCTTCCCATCCGCCTCAAAGTGACAGCGAATCGAGTTCAGTCGAAAGATCGGTGGCGGTTTCTTCGCTCTTCACCCAGTAGTCGCGGCGCTCGTTCCAGCGCGCTTCATCCCAGAGCTCGAGACGATTTCCTTGACCGATCAACATTGCATGCCGCGACAGCCCCGCGTACTCGCGCAACTCCGGCGGCAGCAGCAAACGCCCTTGGGCATCGAGGTCGATCTCGGTCGCATGACCCACCATCAAACGTTGCAAGCGGCGCGAGCGCTCTTGCAGCGTGGGCAGGCTCATCAACTTGCGTTCGATCTGTTCCCAATCGGGCAGGGGATAAATCAGCAGGCACGGGTCGCGATCGATCGTGACGACGAGCTGTCCCTCGCTGCGCTCGAGCGCACGTTGCCGCTGCCGGGTGGGTAGAACCATCCGGCCTTTCTCGTCCAACGTGACTTTGCTTGCGCCCCGAAACATGACCCGTCGGGCGTCAAAACGCCCACTTCGCCCCACTTTTTACCACTTGGCGCCACTATAGGAATCGGCGCGAGGGGGTGTCAACGGGTTGGCGCGAAATTTTTTCCGATATGCCAATAACTTACAGTCGGCTGAGCGATTGCGCAACAGCCGATTTCAGACAAAGTTTTAGGGGTTTCAGAGAGTTGCCCGCGAATGCTTACGCGGGCGCTCAAGAGAGGGGGAGTCGGCCGATAAGCCGGGTTCTGTCGTGGACGATCATTCCTCTGGGACATTCGTCACCGAATGCCTCAAGCAGCCTACCCGGAAGTCACGCTCGGACACCGCGCTGCAGGTTTCCCTGCGACTTCCCTATTTGGCCTTGCTCCCGGCGGGGTTTGCCGTGCCACAGGTGTTGCCACCCGCGCGGTGCGCTCTTACCGCACCATTTCACCCTTACCTGCGATCCCTCCCACGAGGGGAGTTAGCGCATCGGCGGTATCTTTCTGTTGCACTTTCCGTGGGCTCGCGCCCCCCAGGTGTTACCTGGCGCCGTATCCGAAGGAGCCCGGACTTTCCTCTGCATCTCGTGAGAAATACAGCGATCGTCTGGCCGACTCCGGAAGCCACGATACCCCCCAATGATCTCAACCACAAACGTGATATCGCACCCTCTCCAGAAAAGGCGATCCCGCGAAGCCGCCCCGTCAGCGTCGCTCGGCCGCGAGCTCGATTGCTCGGGCGTAGGCCTCATCGCGGCTGGCACCACTCACGGCAGCTGCGATGGCTGCCGCTTTCGAGGCCTGCAGGTGGGGCAAAGCGGCGCGCAAGGTGCGTTCCATGAGCATGCGCCGCTCGAGCGTGGCGGCCGGATCCGCCTCGTCGCCACTTTTCGCCACCGTGGCACCGGCGATCACCAGCGTGATCTCGCCGAGCTTGAATTCCACCTCGTCGGCCGCTCGGCGAGCAAGTTCAGCCAAAGTACCGCGATAAACGCTCTCGTGAAGCTTCGTCAGCTCGCGAGCGACGGCTGCCTCGCGTTCGCTTCCGAAAACAGCGGCACAGTCGCTCAGAACTTCCTCGATGCGGTGCGGCGCCTCGAAAAACACCAACGTGCGCGTCTCGAGCGCGAGCGCCTGCAAGCGCGCCCGTCGCTCCCCCGCTTTGGCCGGCAAAAAGCCCTCGAAACAAAAACGATCCGTGGCAATGCCGGCGACGGAGAGCGCCGCCGCGATGGCGGTGGGCCCCGGGATCGCCCGAACTTCGACTCCCGCTGCTGCCGCACGCCGCACGAGATCGAAACCCGGGTCGGACAGCAGCGGAGTGCCGGCATCACTGACGAGAGCGACCACCTCACCCGCCAGCAACCGGGCGAGCAACGCCTCACCGCGTTCACGTTCGTTGTGGGCATGCAGCGAAACCAAGGGTTTTTGAAGGCCGAGTGCCGAGAGCAGTTGGCCACTGCGTCGGGTGTCCTCGGCGGCCACGACATCGGCAACCGCCAGCGCATCACGCGCCCGCGGCGACACATCGGCCAGATTGCCGATCGGCGTTGCCACGACATCGAGACGCCCGCTCGCCGATCCCTTGCCAGCCACTATAATCTCGCTCCACGCTGCACTGCGCGCGGGCATCGTGCCCGGCTGCGCTCCGGTATTCAATCGGCGCCGGCCGAACGGCTCACCGGCCAAACGCCGCCCCCGTACCGGCTGGAACACCTCGAATGATGGCGACTCGATCTCTACCCGTACTCACCCTGATCGCGCTTGGCGTGTTGATCGCCGGTTGCAGCACCAACGCTAGGCCGCCGGCGAGCCTTGAGCGCGCCGCGGCACTTTCGGCTCGCGGCGATCATGCCGCGGCCGCCCGGGAGTACGAAGCCCTGGCCATTTCGCTGCGAGGTAACGCGGTCAACGCCAGCCTGCTCCCGGCCGCCAAAGAATGGCTGCGCGCCAACGATGCGCCAGCGGCAGAGGCGACGCTCGCACGTCTCGTCACGCCGCTCGAGGCAGGCCAAGCCGACGCGCGCGCCCTGTTGCTTGCCGAAGCGGCACTCGTCCGCGGTGAAGCGGCCCGCGGTTGGGAACTCATGGGCAAAGTCGGCACACCCGTCGGTGCCGCGCGTATCGACGAGTACCACGCGTTACGACAACGGCTCGCCCTCGCCACCAATCGTCCACTGCAAGCCATACGCAGCCAGGCCGATCGAGAAACAGCGGCGACCGATGCGGCCGGCACTCAAGGTAAGAGGCAGGAATTTCTCCGCGCGCTCGTCGCAGCGGTCGATCGAGGCATCACCCTCGATCCGCGCGTAGCGGGTCGAGACGCGACAGCACGGGGCTGGCTCGAGGCGGCCCCTCTCGCTGCGCGGGCATCACGCGCACCACTAGAGTCGAATGCAGCCATCACGGCAGCCTGGCGCAAGCGCTACCCCGCACATCCCGCTGCGACCGCCCTCGCCTCGCTCGGTCAAGCGCCGCTCGTCGCCTCGTCAGGCAGCGCGTCACAGACCTCGACTGCAGACGCGACTTCCGCCGCAGCACCGAATGCTCCGACAGCGACGTCAGCGTTACTACCCCTCGGAACGCCGATGCCGCGCGTCGCGCACGTCGCCGTACTCCTCCCGATGAGCGGTCGCAACAACGCGCTTGGCGCGCAGATTCGCGAAGGACTACTCGCAGCGTACTTCGCCGAGCCGCAATCCATGCGAACACCGCTGCGCTTCTATGACACGGCAAGACAAACCGTCGCCGAAGCTTTCGCCGCTGCGACGCAAGGCGGAGCGGTCTCCATCATCGGCCCTCTGTCTCGTGATGAAGTCATCGCCGCTGCAACGAGCGCAGCCGCTCCGGGTGCGCCATCGGTCATCGCTCTCAACGCGCTGCCGACGGGTCAAGCAACGCCAACAAACCTCCGGCAGTTCGCACTCTCACCGGAGGATGAAGCGCGGGCTGTCGCGCGTCACGCCCTGGCGGAAGGTCACCGACGAGCCATCGCACTCGTTCCGTCAGGTGATTGGGGGGCGCGGGTGTTAGATGCGTTCCGCGAGGAGCTCGAAGCCGGCGGTGGCGCCCTGCTCGGTACCGAAACGATCTCGGGTCGCGACCTCGGCAATGCTGCGCAGTCGTTGCTGCGCATCGATGCCAGCATCGCGCGCCACCGTCGTATCCAGTCCGTGCTCGACACGCCGCTCGCCTTCCAGCCTCGGCGTCGTGCGGACGTCGATCTCATTTTCATGCCGGGGACCGCCGCGACGCTTCGGCAATGGCGGCCGCAACTTCGGTTTCAGGGTGCGGGCGATATTCCCGCGTACGCGACGTCGGAAGCCTTCGATGGCCGTGCAGGCGACGAGTTGCAAGGAATCATCTTTCCGGACATCGACTGGATGATCGCGCCGCAAGCGCCCCTCGTCGCCGCCCTACGCTCGGCGACCGACAACACGCTCAACGACACCGCTCAGCGCAGTCGCTTGTTCGCGCTAGGTCATGACGCTTGGCTGCTCCATGCCGAATTGCGTGCGGGCCGATCACCCTCTTCCGCTGCTCCGTTGGCTGGCGTGATCGGTACCCTGTTCGTCGACGAAAACGGTCGTGTGCAGCGTAGCCTGCGCTTTGCGCGTATCGACGACGGCCAACTTAAACTGCTTGATCCGCCGGATGGCGGCGGCTGAACCTGCGCTCCCGAAACACCTTGCACTCGGCCGCGAAGCTGAGGAACTCGCCGCGCAGCACTTGATCGCAGCGGGCGCAGAAATCCTGATCAAAAACTATCGCCGGCGTCGCGGCGAAATCGACATCGTGGCGCTGCATCGCGGCGTGCTGCTGATCGTCGAGGTGCGTCTGCGCTCATCCGACAGCTATGGTGATGGGGCAGCCAGCGTCGACCGATTCAAGCAAAGAAAAATTATTGCAGCCGCCCAACAACTGCTACAGCAAAACCGCGATCTCGCGCGTTACCCAGTTCGATTCGATGTGATCGCGCTGTCACGCAAGCACTCGTCGGACTATCCAAACGAGGCGTGGCAAATCGACTGGATGAAGCACGCCTTCGAGTCGAACCGCTGACGTTCGAGTCGAACCGCTGACGTTCGAGGCTTACTTGACGACCTTGAGTGTCGGACGCTTACGGCCCGAAGGCGCGACCGGCGGCGCGCCGCGATCCGGCACAGGCCCCTCGGGCTTCGGATCGATAGGAGCGTCAGGTGGTGAGTCCGGTGGCGAGTCGTCCTCGTCCGACGGGAACATCAACCCTTCACCCGTCTCGCGAGCGTAAATACCTTGAACGGCTGAGGCCGGAAACCGCAGCAGTCGCGGAACACCCGAGAATCGCGCCTCGAAGCTGATCCACTCGTCACCGATATCGAGATGACGCGTGGCGTCATAGCTGACGTTGAGTACGATGCGGCCCTCGCGAACGTGAGCGACAGGCACCTCGACGCTGGGCGCCGTCGCGTCGACCATGAGATGCGGCGTGAGGCCGCTATCGGTCATCCATCGATGCATCGCCCGCAGAAGATACGGGCGACGGGGTTTTCGGGATCCGGTCATTCAGAGCACCTCGCGAGAAATGGCCCGCGATGACCGGATCCGCGCCTTACTTCACGTCTTTCCAATATTCCTGCTTGAGCAGATAGGCAAGAGCCGTGAACACGAGCAGAAACAGGATGACCCAAACGCCGAGCGATTCTCGCTTGGCTTTGACCGGCTCACCCACGTACTCGAGGAAGTTGACGGTATCGCGCACGAAGCCGTCATATTCTTCGGGCGACAACTGACCGGGCGATACGAGCTCGAAAGAATCCCAGTGCAGCTCCGAGACGGGCTCTCCGTCGACGATCTTTTCAACGGCGTTGAACTTTGCCTCTTGAACGCCCTGCAAGGTCGACAGCACGTGCGGCATGGCCGTGTTGGGCAGCGCGAGGTTGTTGGTGCCGTTCGCTGATTTCGGATCGACGTAGAACGTCTTCAAGAACTGATAAACGTAGTCTGAGCCCTTGGCCCGCGTGATGAGCGACAAATCGGGCGGCGCCTTGCCGAACCACGCTTCGCCGTCCGCCTTGGACATCGGGGTGATGATGTAATCGCCCTTCTTCGCACCCGGCATCAGCAGAAGTTTTTCCATCTGCTCTTCGGGAATGTTGAGGTCTTTGGCGACCCGCGAGTAGCGCTTGTGCTTGAGCGAGTGACAACCCGCGCAGTAGCCCATGAAGTTGGCGGCACCACGCTGCAAGGAGGCGACGTTGCTCACGTCGTTACCGGCTTCCCAGTCCATCCATGCGGCATGCGGGCCCGCACTGGCCGCGTAAACGAACGGACCCGCGAACGCGAGGGCAAAGCCGAGCGCGGCGGTGACGAAAGACTTACGCATGGTACGTGACCCTCTCAGGAGCAGGCTTGCACTTCTCGATGCGCGTGTACCAAGGCATGAGAAGGAAGTACGCGAAATAAACCGCCGTGAACACCCGCGCGAGGATCACGTAGAGATCGTTCGCCGGCTGCAGGCCGAGATAACTGAGGACTACGAAGGACACCACGAAGAGAGCGAGGGCGATCTTCGAGAGCCAGCCCTTGTAGCGGATTGACTTCACCGGTGAGCGATCGAGCCACGGCAGGAAAAAGAGCACCACGATGGCGAGCAGCATGAGCAAGGCACCGAGCTGCTGGTCCGGCACAGCACGCAACATGGCGTAGAACGCCGTGAAGTACCACACCGGCGCGATGTGCTCCGGGGTCGACAACTCGTTCGCCGGCTCGAAGTTCGGCTTCTCGAGGAAGAGGCCACCGAACGTCGGGGCGAAGAAAATGACGCCGCAGAAGAAGATCAGGAAGACACCGACACCGACGACATCTTTGACCGTGTAGTACGGGTGAAAGGGAATGCCGTCGATCGGCTTGCCGTTGGCTCCCATCTTTTCTTTGATTTCGATGCCGTCCGGGTTGTTCGATCCGGTTTGGCGCAGCGCGACAAGGTGCATCAGCACCAGGAAGGCGATGGCAAATGGCAACGCAATGACGTGCAACGCAAAGAAGCGGTTGAGCGTGGAGTCGGCGATGCCGTAGTCACCGCGAATCCATTCGACGAGCCCCGGGCCGATGACCGGGATGGTGCCGAAGAGGTTCACGATGACCTGCGCACCCCAGTAAGACATGTTGCCCCAAGGCAGCACGTAGCCCATGAAGGCCTCGGCCATGAGCGCGAGGTAGAGCAGCATGCCGAGGATCCACAGCAGCTCTCGCGGCGCGCGGTACGAGCCGTAGATCATGGCGCGGAACATGTGCAGATAAACGACGATGAAGAAGAACGAGGCACCGGTCGAGTGCATATAGCGAATGAGCCAGCCCCACTCGACTTCACGCATGATGTATTCGACCGAGTCGAAGGCGGCCGCTTCGCTCGGCTTGTAGTGCATCGTCAGGAAGATGCCCGTCAAAATCTGGATCACGAAAACGAGCAGCGCCAGCGACCCGAAGAAGTACCAGATGTTGAAGTTTTTCGGCGCGAAATAGCCGATGAGCTGGGAGTCGATGAACTCATCGACCGGAAGGCGCTTATTGAGCCAAGCGCGGAAGCCGGTCTTACCGGCGTTGTCGGACGAGGCGGCCATTAGGCAGCTCCTTGTACGGCATCGACGCCGATGACGAGCATGGAATCGGATTCGAACTTATGCGGCGGGACGCGCAGGTTTGTGGACGCCGGCGAGCCATTGAACACGCGTCCGGCGAGATCGAAGCGCGAACCGTGGCAAGGGCAGAAAAAACCGCCCGGCCAATCGGCGCCCATCGTCGGGTCGGCGACCGTGAAATATTGCTTCGGCAGACAGCCGAGGTGAGTGCAGGCCGCGTAAAGCACGAGAACCTCGGGCTTGAGCGAACGCATTTCGTTCTTCGCGTACTCGGGCTGGTCGGAGGCCTCGGAATTGGGATCTTTGAGGCTTGCGGCGACGCCGCTCAGCTTCGCAACCGACTCAGGCGTACGACGAACCACGTAGATCGGCTGTTTGCGCCAGCTCTGCGTGATCATCTGGCCCGGCTCGAGCTTCGAGATGTCGATCTCGAGCGGAGCACCCAAGGCGCGTGCGCGCTCTGAGGGTTTCCAGGAGGAGATGAACGGCACCAGCGTGAACGCGACGCCCACTGCGCCCGTCGCCGCTGTCGCCACTGTCAGGAACTTACGCCGATTGACGTCAATGTCGTCGGCAGTCACCTTCTCGTCACTCATGCCAAGGCTCTCCCAACCCAGCCTCTACGGCGGGCCGCTATCCGTGATGCGTGGAACCACGGCATTATACACGCGAGGCGCCGGTCAGGGCGTCACCGCCCCGGGGTGAGCAGTCGCGATGAGCGGTTGGCAGAAGGCAGCGATTTTCGTAAGTGGGTCGGTCATCGGCGGCCTCGCCTTGGCCTTTCTCGGCTTGCTCGGCGCATACCTATGGCGTCCGGAACTCGTCGCCACCCTCACCGCGGAACGCTCGGCACCCTCACCCGAGCTTCCGGCAAGCTCGGACCCTAATCCGACGATCAGCACCGATGTCACCCTGGAGCCAGCCGTGGTCGCGCCCCCGGCGAGCCGAGAGGCTGCCGCCAGCTACGCCGCCGCGGTGCGTATCGCCGCGCCGGCGGTGGTCAATTTGTATGTCACCCGCGTCGCCACCGAACCCGTCCTTCGCAGCTTCCTCGATGACCCCTTCGGCGAGTTCGCGCCGCGTTACCGACGTCGGGTCGAGCAGTCGCTGGGCTCTGGGGTGATCCTCGATCCATCGGGTCAGATCGTCACCAACCATCACGTGATCGATCAGGCCGCTGCGATTCGCGTGCAACTCGCAGATGGTCGCTCGTCACAGGCCGAGATCATTGGGCGCGACCCGGATACGGACCTTGCGGTCCTCAAGATAGACCTACCTAACCTTCCGAGCATCCGTCTCGGTCGCTCCGATGCCTTGAGCGTGGGCGATGTCGTGCTCGCGATCGGCAATCCCATCGGGCTTGCGCAGACCGTAACGCAAGGCATCGTGAGTGCGACCGGACGCGATCAACTCGGCATCGCCACGTTCGAAAATTTCATTCAGACCGATGCGCCCATCAATCCAGGCAATTCGGGCGGCGCCCTCGTGAATACGCGCGGGGAATTGATCGGGGTCAACACGGCGATCATCGCCAAGAGCCTCGGCGTCGAGGGCATCGGCTTCGCCATTCCGGTCAATCTCGTACGCGGCGTGGTCAATGAAATTGTCACGCGCGGAAAAGTATTGCGCGGCTGGATCGGCGTAGGCACCGAGACCATCGATGAAGCGCGAGCACGGAGTGCAGGGTTCGATGGTCCCGTGGTTCGCATCACGCGAATCGCCGGGGGTAGCCCCGCTCAGCGCGCAGGTTTGCTGCCCGGGGACCTCATCATCAAGCTCGAAGGCAAAGCGCCGCGCGATTCGCGAGAGGTGCAGCTGCGCATCGCCGACACTTCGCCCGGGCAAACGATTTCGATCGAAGTACAGCGCGGCAACCAGCGCGGCGAGACGAAGATTCGCGTTGAAGAGGCGCCGCAAAAGGTGCGGCCCCGCTGACGAGGACCGCTGCGGAACGCGGTTTAAGAGCCGTATTTACGAGCGCTTGTCGCGACCGCGCGCCTCAGCCTAGCCCGGGATGCGTTTGATCGCAGCGCCGAGCGCAGCGAGTTTTTCTTCGATGGCCTCGTAACCGCGATCGATGTGATAGATGCGATCGATCTCCGTTCGCCCCTCGGCGACGAGGCCCGCCAACACAAGCGAAGCCGACGCACGAAGGTCGGTCGCCATGACCGGCGCTGCTTGCAAACGCGGCACACCCTTGATGATGGCCGTGTTGCCTTCGAGCCGAATCTCGGCGCCCATGCGACGCATCTCAAGCATGTGCATGAAACGATTTTCGAAAATCGTTTCGATGATGGTGCCCACGCCCTCAGCCACCGTATTGAGCGCCGCGAACTGCGCCTGCATATCGGTTGGGAACGCCGGATAAGGCGCCGTTCGCAAATCGATGGCGCGCGGCCGTCGACCGCGCATGTCGATCTCGATCCAGTCGCTACCCACCTCGAGTGAGGCGCCCGCTTCCTGCAATTTGGCGAGCACGGCATCGAGATGTTCGGGCCGCGTGTGTTTCAGACGTACGTGACCGCGGGTGATCGCACCGGCCACGAGATAGGTTCCGGTCTCGATGCGATCGGCCACGACGCGAAACTCACCGCCATGCAAGCGCTCGACACCGTCGATGATGATCTTGTCGGTGCCGGCGCCGCGGATGCGTGCGCCGAGCGTATTGAGGAAATCGGCGAGATCGACGACCTCGGGCTCGCGCGCCGCGTTCTCGAGCACCGTCTGACCCTCGGCGAGGACCGCGGCCATCATGAGATTTTCGGTACCCGTCACCGTGACGGTATCGAGAACGAGACGCGCACCGCGCAGACGCTTGGCGCGTGCGCGGATATAGCCGTTCTCGATCGAGACCTCGGCGCCCATCGCCTGCAAGCCCGCGACGTGAATGTTGACCGGCCGAGCGCCGATCGCACAGCCACCCGGCAGCGACACGTCGGCCTGACCGAAACGCGCGAGCAGCGGGCCGAGTACCAGAATCGAGGCGCGCATGGTCTTCACGAGCTCGTACGGCGCGAACGGTTTCTCGAGGGACGTGGCGTCGACCTCGACGTTCATGCGCTCATCCACCGTGACGGTGACGCCCATCCGACCGAGTAGCTCGATCATCGTGGTGACGTCCTGCAAGTGCGGTACGTTGCCGACGGCGACGGGTTCAGAGGCGAGCAAGGTGCCGGCCAGAATCGGCAAGGCCGCGTTCTTGGCACCGGAAATCCTGACCTCGCCCTCGAGCGGGGTGCCGCCCTCTATTTGAAGTTTGTCCATATTTGGGTGCCGTGGGGTCGCGAAACTCAGTTGCGGGGGACGGCGCCCGCCTCGGCCGGCGTGAGCGCCTCGATCGACAGTGCGTGAATCTCCCGACCTACGAGCTCGCCGAGGGTGCGGTAGATCATTTGATGGCGGGCGATGCTGCGGCGACCCTCGAAGGCCGACGACACCACTCGCGCTTCGAAATGGGTTTGGTCGTCGGAGCGGACCAGGACCTCGGCGCCGGGTAGGCCGGCGCGGATGAGTTCAGCTACTTTTTCCGGATGCATGGATCGGTATGATGCCACCTCATGAATAAACCTGCGCAACGGACCGCCGCGCCCGGTGCCGCCGAGAGGCTGATCGCCGCGGGCCGTCGCGCCCTCGCGACCGAGGCCCGGGGCGTTGCGGCCCTCGAGTCTCGCCTCGGGGCAAGCTTCGCCACAGCCTGCCAAATCTGTCTCGACTGCGCGGGCCGCGTGGTCGTCACGGGCATGGGGAAGTCCGGTCATATCGCGAGCAAGATCGCCGCCACGCTCGCGAGCACCGGAACCCCCGCATTTTTCATGCATCCGGCCGAAGCGAGTCATGGCGATCTCGGCATGATCACGCGTGACGACGTGGTGCTCGCGCTCTCCAACTCGGGAGAAACCCCGGAGATTCTCGCCCTGCTCGCGCCGATCGCGCGGCTCGGTGTGCCGCTCATCGCGCTCACGGGCGATGCCGATTCCACACTCGCTCGAGAAGCGCGCGCCCATCTCGATGTCGGCGTCGCCGAAGAAGCCTGCCCGCTCAACCTCGCCCCCACAGCGAGCACGACGGCAACGCTCGCCATGGGCGATGCGCTCGCCGTCGCCTTGCTCGAGTCGCGCGGGTTCACTGCCGAAGATTTCGCGCGCTCGCATCCGGGTGGCTCGCTGGGTCGGCGCCTACTGCTACGCGTGAGCGATGTCATGCGCAGCGGAGAGGCCATCCCACGCGTCGGTCCCGACACCAGCATGGCCGATGGTCTACTCGAAATGTCGCGCAAGGGCCTCGGGATGACCGCAGTCGTTGACGATGCGGGTCGCGCCGTGGGTGTGTACACCGATGGCGATCTGCGGCGTTCTCTCGATCGTCGAATCGACGTGCATAGCGCCCGCATGCGAGACGTGATGACGACACCCTGCAAAAGCATCGGCGAGCGCGAACTCGCAGCCGAAGCCGTCCATCTCATGGAGACGCATCGCATCACCTCTTTGCCGGTGGTGAACGATGAGGGTTTGCTCGTCGGCGCACTCAACGTTCACGACCTGCTACGCAGCGGCGTGATGTGAACGGCAGGACCGACGTGCGAATCCAAGCGTCCCTTGCTCTGTTGCTCCTCGCAGGTTGCGGTGCAAACGAGAACGGCGTGAACCGTCTCTCTACAGATGAGCGTGACCCGGGTTACTCCGCGACTGACGCAGAGATCATTCAAACCGGCGCCGACGGCGAGCCGCAATATCGGTTGCAGGCGGCGAGCATCGAGCAAAATCCACTCTCTCTCGAAACTCGCATCGAGGATCTCCGACTCGAAACTCGAGGAATGGAAGGCACAACCTGGCGCGTCACCGCACCGCGGGGCACGCTATCGCGCGACTCTCGACGTATCGATCTGGAAGGCGGCGTGGCTCTCGAGGGCGGAGCATCCGATGCGCTCACCCCTCTTCGCCTCGATGCGAATACACTGCAGTACGATCTCGATGCCGCTCGAGTTCGTACCAACGATGAAGTACGCCTCACCATGCAGGGGCAGGAGCTCTCAGCCAAGGGGCTCGACGCCAACCTGCGCACCCGCCAGGTGCAACTACGAACCGATGTGCAGGGACGCTTCTCGCGCTGATGTCCATGACCCGCACTCACCTCACTCATCGCTCTGTAAAAATTACCTCGATCGTCGCGATTTTTTTGGTCGGTGCATCCATCGTACGCGCCGATAACCCGGCGGCGCAGGTCGGCGACATCACGCTCGATGCGGCCTCGTCAGAAGTCGACTATCGCGCGAACGCCCTGCTCTTTCGGGACATCATCATCACCCAGGGCAACGTACGTGTGGTTGCACAACGCGCTCGATCGACCGGTCTCGATTTCGACGATTCGACTTGGACGCTGAGCGGCGAGGTACGCATCGACGTCGACGGTGGCACGCTGAGCTCCGACGAAGCGGCCGTCACCTTCGAGAATAATCGCATCGTACGGGCCAGCATTCGCGGCAAGCCCGCGGAGTTCTCGCAGCAACTGAAAGACGGTGGTCGCGCTCGCGGGCGCGCCGGTAACATCCTCTACGATATGGCTGCCTCGACCGTCACGCTTCGCGAGGACGCATGGCTAAGCGACGATGGGCGCAGCGAAATCCGCGGTGATCAGCTCGTTTATAACGTCCGCGAACAGCGTGTGCAGGCCGGTAAACCCGCAGGTAGCGACGAGCGTGTTCGCATCATCATTCGTCCGCGGGCGACGCCATGAGCCAACTCCGCGCATCCAATCTCGCCAAGGCCTATGGAAAGCGTCATGTCGTACGCGATCTGTCGCTCGAGGTGGGAGCCGGGGAAATCGTGGGGCTGCTGGGCCCTAACGGCGCGGGCAAGACGACCGCGTTCTACATGATCGTCGGGCTCGTTCCGGCGGACGTCGGCCGTATCGAACTTGATGATCAAGACCTCACTCACTCGCCCATCCATCTGCGAGCGAAGGCCGGCATCGGCTATCTACCCCAGGAGGCCTCGGTATTTCGTCGCCTGTCTGTCGAGGATAACGTGCGAGCCATACTCGAGACTCGCACCGACCTCGACGCCGATCAGCGCAATTCGCGCTGCGAACAAATTCTCGCCGACTTGAGAATCGATCACGTGCGACGCTCTCTCGGCATGTCGCTGTCGGGCGGTGAACGGCGGCGGGTCGAGATCGCCCGCGCACTTGCTGCGAATCCCCGCTTCCTGCTGCTCGATGAACCTTTCGCCGGCGTCGATCCGCTGTCGGTCGCCGACATTCAGCGCATCATTCGTGAACTCGCCGACCGCGGGATCGGAATTCTCATCACCGACCACAACGTCCGCGAAACGCTCGGCGTCTGCGCTCGCTCATACATCATCGGTGACGGGACGGTCATTGCCTCCGGGTCGGCTGCGGAAATCCTTGCCAATCCCCGCGTTCGTGAGGTGTACTTAGGCGAGTCTTTCAGTCTTTAGGATAGCCCTCGCGGCGTCGGCAGCGCCGCACCGCACAACCAGGCACGCCGATGCTCAAGCAGTCCCTGCAACTCAAGCTTGGTCAGTCGCTGACCATGACACCGCAGTTGCAGCAGGCCATACGCCTCCTGCAGATGCCCACGCTCGAGCTGCAGGCCCACCTCGCAGAGGTGCTCGAGACCAACGTCATGCTCGAGCAAGAAGACCCGGAAGACGAGGTCGAGCTCGAAGCCCATTTCACGGCGGTCCAACAAACCCCGGACACCTCCCAAACCGAGCCCGTCGAAATCGAAGTCGTCGAGCAGCCTTGGGCCGATCGACCCGGCACGGGCAGCGACGCCGGACGCGCGGAAGACGACGACCAGCCCGAGCGCGACATTGCCGATGAGCGCGGGGAGTCGCTGCGCGACCACCTGCTCGCCCAACTCGAGCTCGCCGGGCTCTCCGACAACGATCTTTCCGTGGCGGCGGCACTCGTCGATGCACTGAACGACGATGGCTATCTCGCCGAATCTTTGGCGGATATCGGCGAGGCTCTCAGGCCGGAGATCGATTGGGACGAGGAAGAGATCGAGCGCGTACTCTTGCTCGTGCAAACGTTGGAGCCGGTCGGCGTAGGCGCTCGTAATCTCGCCGAGTGTCTCGAAATTCAGCTCTCGCAGCTTCAACCGACGACGCCGGGGCTATCCCTCGCCCGTCGTATCGTCGAACAGCATCTCGATCTACTCGCCCAGCGCGATCCATCGCCGCTTCGCAACGCGACCGGCGCCGATGAGGACGAGCTCGCTCTAGCGGTTGCACTGGTTCGATCCTGCCATCCTCGTCCGGGCTCGCTCATTAGCTCCTCGAAGCCCGAATACGTCATACCCGACGTGTTCGTGCGTCGCAAAGGAAAAGGATGGGCGGTGGAACTCAACCCCGGGACCATGCCCCGAATCCGAGTCAATCAAGAGTATGCGGGCCTGCTTGGCCGTGGCGGCGCGCACACCACCCTGCGTACCCAGCTTCAAGAGGCGCGCTGGCTGCTCAAAAGTCTCGAAATCCGCAACGACACACTGGTCAAGGTCACTCGTGCCATCGTCGAGCGGCAAACCGATTTTCTCAATCAGGGCGACGAGCACATGCGCCCGATGATCCTCAAAGACATCGCGACCGCGATCAGCATGCACGAGTCGACCATTTCGCGCGTCACCTCCGGCAAATACATGCACACGCCGCGCGGGGTCTATGAGCTTCGTTACTTTTTCTCGAGTCAGGTCGAGGGCGGGGATGGTCAAGGCACCTCCTCGACCGCCATTCGCGCCAAAATCCGTAAGCTCATCCGCGAGGAAGACCCGACTAATCCACTTTCGGACAGCCGCCTCGCCGAAATTTTGTCTGGCGAGGGCATTCCCGTGGCCCGCCGCACCGTCGCGAAGTATCGGGAGGGGTTAGGAATCGAGTCTTCGGCCGAGCGCAAGAAGGCCAATTCGCGTTAACCTTAAGCTCATCAGGAGGCTCTCATGCAAATTTCCATCACAGGCCACCATGTCGTCGTCACCGACTCCATGCGCGCCTACGTGCACAAGAAGATGGACCGCATCGTTCGCCACTTCGATCACCTCATCGATGTTCACTACGTACTGTCCGTCGAAAAGCTTCGGCATCGTGCGGAAGCAACCCTCAAGGTGAGCGGAGGCGATATCCACGCCGATGCCGAGGCCGAGGACATGTACGCCGCCATCGATGCGCTCGTCGATAAGCTCGACCGTCTGGTCAAGAAGCGTAAAGAGAAGACTACCGACCATCACGCTGAGGAGGGGCGACGGGCGCGTCACTGACGCGAGCCCCGCCCTGCACGCACCCTTGTCCGCCCCTCTGCGACTCATTCTGGTCAGCGGGCTCTCGGGAGCGGGCAAGAGTGTCGTACTGAACGCACTCGAAGATCTCGGCTATCGCTGCGTCGACAACCTCCCGGCCTCGATGCTCGAGTCCTTCGTGTCCCACGTCTTCCGTGAGGGAACCTCGACCGGTCAAACCGTAGCGGTCGGTATCGACGCGCGCGACACGAGCGTCGGCCTTGAAAGCATTCCCACCACCATCGAGCAACTGAGGCGTAGTGGCGTCCGCTGCGAATTGCTGGTGGTCATCGCCTCAGATGCGGAGTTGCTGCGTCGATTCGGTGAAACCAAGCGACGACACCCGCTATCCCGCGAGGGAGCAAACCTGCAAGACGCCGTGACGAGCGAGCGTGCGTTACTCGATCCGGTCATTCAGGCCGCAGATCTCGTGGTCGATACCACGCACATGGGCGTGCACGAACTGCGCGACGCCATCGTGCAGCGCATCGATCAACGACGCGGCATGGAGTTATCGGTCACGTTGGTGTCCTTCGGCTTTAAACATGGTGTTCCGGGCGACTGCGACTTCGTCTTCGACGTTCGCATGCTCCCCAACCCTTACTGGACAATCGCTCTGCGGCCGCTCACGGGTCGTGATGCCGCCGTGATCGCGTATCTCGACGATCAGCCGGCAGTCAGTGCCATGCTCGATGAGTTGCAGCAGTTCATCGCGCGGCGCATCCAAGACCACGGCGCGGCGCGGCGGCGCTATCTCACCATCGGCATCGGCTGCACCGGTGGACAACACCGCTCGGTGTACCTGGTCGATCGTCTAGCTGAGCGGTTACGCGGAAAGTCTCCAACGCTCGCGATCCGCCATAGCGCGCTCTCCAACTGGGGCATCCCATGAGCATCGTCAGTCGCAAAGACGTGCGGCTCGCGGCGCTGCGCGAAGCGCTCGACTCAGGGACCTTACGGCCAGCACAGCGGATGGTCTCTGCGCTTCATCCTGCCGAGATCGCCTTGCTGCTCGAGTCGGTTCCGCCGCGTCAGCGTGAGGCTGTCTGGAGCATGGTCGACTCCGAGCTCGAGGGCGACGTCCTCGTCGAGCTCAACGAAAACGTTCGACAGGAACTCATTGAAGAGATGGAGGCGGAGGAGTTGGTCGCCGCCGCCGAGGGTCTCGAACTCGATGATCTCGCAGATCTCGTGGGCGACTTACCGGAGACCGTCACCCGTCAGGTCCTACACTCGATGGACCAGCGCGATCGAGAGCGACTACGGAATGTCTTGTCGTGGCCCGAAGATAGCGCTGGCGGTCTGATGAACACCGACACGGTGAGCGTGCGACCCGACGTGACACTCGAAGTGGTGCTGCGTTACCTGCGCATGCGTGGCGAACTACCACCGCGTACCGATAGTCTGTTCGTCGTCGATCGAGACGATCGTTACCTCGGCACCGTTCCGCTCACTCGTATCATCACGGGTGATCCAGAAGACACAGTCGGCGAAAGTCTCGACACCGAAGCCCCGCGGATCGAACCCGAGACTGCGGCGCACGAGGTCGCACAGCTCTTCCAGGATCGCGATCTCGTCTCCGCAGCGGTAGTCGGCGCGGAGGGCAAACTCCTAGGACGTATTACGGTCGACGACGTCGTCGACGTCATCCGCGAGGAAGCCGAGCACTCGGTGCTGTCGATGGCCGGCCTGCAGGACGACGAAGACCTCTTCGCCGGTATCGTCACCTCGACCCGCAGACGCCTTCTCTGGCTCGGCATCAATCTCGTCACCGCCTTCATGGCGGCAGCCGTCGTCAAAAATTTCGAGGGCACGATCGAAAAGGTGGCCGCCCTCGCCGCGCTCATGCCCATCGTCGCTTCCATGGGCGGTATCGCCGGCACTCAAACCGTGACGCTCATCATTCGTGGTCTCGCGCTCGGTCAGGTGCAATGGTCCAATGCACGCTGGCTGCTCTTCAAAGAAGTTGCCGTAGGCGGCGTCAATGGTTTGCTGTGGGCCGTCGTCGTCGGCGCCATCACCATCGTTTGGTTCGACACCTGGCAAATCGCCGTCATCATTGCGGCTGCCATGCTCATCAATCTACTGGCCGCCGCCGCCGTGGGAGTATTAGTGCCGCTGGCGCTGCGTCGCTTCGACATCGACCCCGCGCTGTCGGCAGGCGTCATCCTCACCACCTTCACCGACTGCATCGGCTTCGCGACGCTACTCGGACTCGGCGCGATTTTTCTGGTTTAAGTCAGCCCGCAGCCGCCAATCGCCCCGACTGGTAGTCGCGGATCGCTTGGTCGATTTCCTCGCGTGTGTTCATCACGAAGGGGCCATATTGAACGATCGGCTCTCCGATAGGCGCCGCGGCGAGCAGTAAAAATCTAGCCCCGGCGCCGCCCGCCTCGACAACGAGAGTCTCACCTTCGCTGAGTACTGCGCCGTGTCGCTTTGGCAAGGACGCCAAGCCCTTTCCCGGCGCGGCGATCGAGAGCTCGCCCTCGAAGACGTACAGATACGCGCTGTGTGCAACTGGCAGAGCTTCGGTAAACCTCACCCCCGCCTCAAGAGTGACATCAAAGAAAATGGGCTGGGTCGTGACACCGGTTACCGGCCCATTGAAGGTCCGGCCCTCGCGCTCGATCGAGCCGGCGATAAGCTTGATCGTCGCGCCTTCGGCAGAGACGGTCGGAATGCGCTCGGCCTCGATATCTTCATAGGCAGCGGGGCACATCTTTTCACGCGCGGGCAGGTTGATCCAGAGCTGGAAGCCTCGCATGAGACCGCGCTCCTGCTGCGGCATCTCGGAGTGGATGATGCCGCGACCAGCCGTCATCCATTGGACCCCACCGCTCTTGAGGTGCCCTCGGTGGCCGAGATGATCTTCGTGCAGCATGTGACCTTCGAGCATGTAGGTCACGGTCTGGAAGCCGCGATGCGGGTGCGGGGGAAAACCGGCGATGTACTCCTCGGGCCGATCACTCCCGAACTCATCGAGCATCAGGAAGGGATCGAGTCGCGCGAACGGAGACTGTCCGAGACTGCGGTACAGCGTCACCCCCGCTCCATCGGAGGTGCGCTGTGCCGCGATGACGCGTTGCAGAAGCCTCTGCACCGTGTCCTTATTTCACCGGCGCCGGTTTCTGGCGCAGCGCGTAGTGCTCGAGACTCGAGAGACTGCGATCCTCGGTCCACTCGGTCGGCGCATCGAAATACTTGGCATAGTTTTTCTCAGCGTAATCGAGTACCGGGCGAGAGAGAATCTCGTCGAGATTTTTCGTCGTACCCATGAAGCACGCGTACTGACAGAAGCCCGGTCGCTGGCCCATGAGCATCCACGGCAGCCAAGGCGTGATGCGGTTCCAGGTGCCCGTGTAATCGAGCGTGGTCAGTTTCGGATTTTGCAGATCTTCCACTTTGACGTGATGCGCAAACATCTCAGAGACCTGCACGATGGGACCCGATGACTCACGCGGCCATTTGTCCGGCTGCAGTGCATTGGGGTACGCAAGGTGAATGTGGATTTCCATGTCCGCCCAACCGCCGTGCTGGTACCACGGCATGATGAACGGCACACGCGGCGGCGGCGGCCCTTGGTTGAGCCCACCGAACTTCGGCGGCGCCGGAAAGAATTCTTCGATGAGGTAGTTGAACGGGTCGTTGTCGACGTGAACAGCCTTGACCGTCTCGTTGGTGAGCGGATTCTTCCACTCGTCGAGTACCTCACCGCTACGCAGATCGGTGTAGACGATGATTTCGCGGCACAACCTTCGGATCGAGCCATCCGGTCCCGGCAAGAGGCGGATCACGCCAAAGCCCGAGGTGCCCATGAGATCGACGACCTTTTTGTGGGGCTCGACGCCCATCAAATAGCCCTTGAACCAAAAGTACTTCGGCTTGCCGAAGTCGAGGTCGCCTTGAATACGCGCGTAGGCAAGCTGATTGCCCTTTCCAGTCGACAGGTCGAGGTAAGGCCCTTTGAGGCCCGGACCCATACCGTAGCGAGAACTTGCGAGAGCCGAGGCCATCGCCATCGGCCCGCCGAGTGTCATCGACGCAACGCCCGAAGCGCCGATCGCCAGAGCTCCTCCGACGCCGCCCGCCGTGGTGAGGAAGTCCCGACGCGCGGGATAGTGCAAATCATTATTGTTGGACATGTGAGTAACCCCCGATGAAATCCCTAATTTTTATCTTGATCCGCTGACTCAGACGCCCGGCGCCTGCAGCTTTTTGATTTCGTTGAGCACGAGTTGCGAGTGACCCTTCGCGTCGACTTTCTCCCAGTGACGGGCGATACGACCCTGAGGATCGATGATGAAGGTGTCACGACGGGAGAACTCCATCAGACCCATCATGCTCGTCAGTACGCCGTACTGCTTGGTGACAGCCTTGGTTGGATCGGCGAGCACCTGGAACGGCAAACTGTGTTCTTTCGCGAATGCTTTCTTAGATTCGACATCGTCCACGCTGACCCCGAGGA
>JBIIHO010000098.1:0-6298 GCA_044235605.1 Steroidobacteraceae bacterium
AAGTAACGGCGCCCGCCACGCATAGAGCGTCAGCGCGCCACCGATGATGATGACGAGGAACGCGAGAATGAACATCCCACGTGCAGGGTCGGCCGCGAACGAATGGACGGATACCAAGACACCCGAGCGCACGAGAAAGGTGCCAAGCAGCGACAACGAGAACCCGAGGATCGCAAGCAGTAGCGTCCAGCTCTTGAAGAGCCCACGCTTCTCCGTCACCGCAAGCGAGTGGATGAGCGCCGTCGCCACGAGCCAAGGCATGAACGAAGCATTCTCGACGGGATCCCAGAACCAGTAGCCGCCCCAGCCGAGCTCGTAGTACGCCCACCAACTCCCGAGAGCGATCCCGACGGTTAGGAAGGCCCAGGCGACAGTCGTCCACGGTCTCGTCCAGCGCGCCCAGGCCTGATCGAGCCGGCCCTCGATCATGGCAGCACAGGCGAATGCGAAGGCGACGGCGAGCCCGACATAGCCCGCATAGAGCATGGGCGGATGCGCGGCGAGCGCGGGGTCCTGCAAGAGAGGATTGAGATCACGCCCGTCCGGCGCCGCTGGATCGAGACGCATGAACGGGTTCGAGGTGAAGAGCGTGAAGGCGAGAAAACCCAGACTCACGAGACCGAGAACACCGAGAACTCTTGCTGCGAACGACGGCGGCAAGCTCTTCGAAAGCAAGGCAACCGCCAACGTCCACGCGACCAGGATCCACGCCCAGAGCAGCAAGGACCCTTCGTGAGCACCCCAGACCGCGGCAATACGATAACCCACGGGCAAAGCGGAGTTCGAATTGGCCGCAACGTACTCGACCGAGAAGTCGTTTTGTACGAAAGCCGCGACGAGCACGCCCAAAGATAATGTGGTGGTCCAGAACTGAACCGTGACGGCAGGCCTCACGGCTGCGACCCAGGATTCACGACCGAGCCAAGGCCCGGCAATTCCGAACACGGATTGAGTCAGCGCTGCCAACAACGCCAACACCATCGCGAAAAGTCCGATTTCTGCGAGCATGTCAGGTACCAGATTTCGGCGTGGCGCGGATGTCCGGATTCACCGGTATCACCCCACCGTGTTTTTCTTTGATCGCGTTGGCTACTTCCGGCGGCATATAGTTTTCATCGTGTTTTGCAAGAATTTCATCGGCGACGAAAACGCCGTCCGAACCCAAGCGACCATGCGCGACCACACCCTGATTTTCCCTGAAGAGATCGGGAACCACGCCGGTGTAGACCACGCGTACGTCTTCCTTGAAATCCGTCACGACAAAACTCATGTCGAGACTGCCGGCTTCACGATCAACCGTGCCGGGGCGAACCATGCCTCCGAGACGAAAACGCTTTTCAATGGGCGCCTCGCCTGCCGCGACCTGCGACGGATCAAAAAAGAACATCACGTTTTCGCGAAACGCATTCAATGCCAGAACGCCGGCGAGCGATACACCTGCAAGGATTCCGACAACCAGCGTGATTCGACGTTGGCGCGGGGTCATATTGAGCTTCCTTCATCTTCGAGGGCGAGACGGCGGCGGGCTGCCTGCTTGGCCTCCTCGTGAGCACGACGAGCGAGCACGATATTCACCCCGATGGCGAGCAGAGTCACCGCATAGGCGGGCCATAAAAACACGGCATAACCATCCATCGACAAGAATTCGATCATCGCAGCGCCTCCCGGATCCAACTCGCCGTTCGCTCACGGCGCAGGATCTCGGCGCGCAAGCGAACAAGAAGCACAGCCGCAAAATAAAGCGTGAAGCCGAGCAGCATCATCAGCAAGGGCGCAAGCATGTCGAACGGCATCGAGGGTCTTTCCATTTTCATCACCGACGGCGCTTGGTGAATGGAATTCCACCACTCCACCGAGTAACGGATGATCGGAATATTGACGACGCCCACGATCGCGAGCACCGCACTCGCTTTATCTGCGCGACCGAGATCGTCGATACCTGCGCGCAGACCCATGTAACCCAAATAGAGAAACAAAAGAATCAATTGCGCAGTGAGGCGCGGATCCCACACCCAATAGGTTCCCCACATCGGTTTGCCCCACAACATGCCGGTGAGCAAGGACACCGCTGTGAACCACGCTCCAACTCCAGCGCAGCTCGCAGCGACCGCATGGGCGACTTTCATTCGCCAGATGAGCCCCACGGCCGCAGCAGACGCCATCACTCCATAAATCATGACCGACAGCCACGCAGACGGCGCATGCACATACAGAATTCGAAAGCCCTCTCCCTGCTGGTAATCGGGGGGAGCGAGCACAAGCCCTCCATAAAGAGCTGCCGCAATGAGCAACCCAGCCGGCCACGCAAACCATGGCGTCAAAGTTCCGGCAATACGGTAGATGTGCGGAGGTGAGCCGAGCCGATGGAACCAGGTCCAGTTCATTCGATTTCCTTTTATTCGAGCCCGATCCGAACCGCCGCTGCTGCCGCTAGCGGCGCCAGCGTAACGCCGAGAACCGCCAGAGCGCCAAGCAGATAAAGCGGACCCATCAGACTTTCGCCGACGATCGCAAGTTCCGTTGCCCGAGCGCCGAACACCAGCACCGGCACAGCGAGCGGAAGTGTGAGCAAGGAGAGCAGAACCCCGCCCCTCCTGACCCCCAAAGTCAGTCCGGCACCCACCGCGCCGATCAAACTGAGCGTGAGGGTGCCTAACATCAGGGAGAAGAGTATGCCGGGCATCGCGGCAACTGGCACCCCGAGGGCGATACCCAAAACGGGCGCCATCAAGGTGAGCGGCAAGCCCGTCAACAACCAATGCGCGAGCGTCTTGGCTGCCATGAGGCCAACCAAGGGCTGGCCCGACACCACGAACTGTTCGAGGGTGCCGTCGGCCGCATCTTCGCGAAACAGCGACTCCAGCGCGAGCATCGAGGCAAGCAGAGCACCGACCCACAACACGCCGGGCGCAATCGCACGCAACTTGCCAAGCTCCGGCGTGTAGCCGAGCGGAAACAGCAGCGTGACGACGGCGAAGAACGCGAGCGGCTGGACGAGCTGCGCAGGACGTCTAAACGCGAGACGCAGATCTCGCTGCAGCACGAGCCACACCGCCGCGACCGCGGAAGTTCGAACGTTACTCACGCGCTCACCCCTCGCGTTCCGATCTCGAGCGTCGCGAGCTGGCCGCCCGAGAGACCCAAATCTTGATGCGTTGCAGCCAAGACGAGCCCACCACGGGCCAGATGGTCTTGGATCAATGACGCGACCAAGCCCTGCCCGACCGAATCAAGATTGGTAGCGGGCTCATCGAGCAACCAAAGATGAGCTCCGGTCAGCCAAAGCGCCGCGAGTGCGACGCGCCGCCGCTGACCCGCGGAAAGCATGCGGACCGGTCGATCCGCAAATTTCTCTGCACCCACCCGGTTGAGCGCTACACGGACTTCTTGGGTCGTGATGTGACGACGAATACCGACGTGGAACGCGATATTTTCCGCTGCCGTGAAATCGGATTTGAGCGCCGGGTCGTGGCCGAGGTAGGAAAGGCTTGCGTGATACTCGGGATTCCGGGGCTGTATGCGCTCACCGCGCCAGGAGAGCTCCAGCGACTCGGGCTCGAGCAACCCCGCCAATATCCGCAGCAACGTGGTCTTGCCCGATCCGTTAGCTCCGACGACCTGCAGGCAACAGCCCCCCGGAACCTCGAAACCGAGGCCCTTGAGCAGGTGACGCTCGCCACGAAACACGTGAAGATTTTTTACCGACAGCTCAGACATTTAGACGACTATCTTAAGACGGACTCGCAACAGCCGCGGTCCCGCCCATCCCTGCCATCGGCACCGACGGACCAAGCCTAGCACACGCCTCCCCTACGAAGGTCGGCGCTAGCCTAAACTTACGCCTCGCGTGGCCCCGGTGGCGAAACCCGGTAGACGCAGCAGACTTAAAATCTGCTGGCCGTAAGGCCGTGCCGGTTCAAATCCGGCCCGGGGCACCACGCATCAGTCCGTCGAGGGGAGTGACGAATGGCCCGATTCATCTTTGCGCTGGTCGTATCGCTGTCATTGATTGCGTGCACCTCACGCCCCTCGAGTTCCGTCGCGCCGACCGCCGACCCCCTGTCCTCACGAACCCTGACGAACGGCGAGGCGATAGGCTTCGAAAACGCTGCAGGCGGACACAGTTGGTTGGGGGTTCCTTACGCCGCGGCACCGATTGGTGATCTTCGTTGGCGCGCCCCGCGTCCACCGCTCGCTTGGACGGGTCGTCGAGAAGCACTCGAACCTGGCAGTCCGTGTATTCAATATGGCTCGCCGCTCGGCGGCGTCGGCGATGCGGGGTCGCGTCAGGGTAGCGAGGATTGTCTATTCCTTAACGTCTACGCCCCAAAAATGACGGCGTCCGAGGCAAGCGCCGAGCGCCTACCCGTAATGCTCTGGATTCATGGCGGTGGCAACACAGTCGGTCATGCCGCGTTCTACGACGGTCAGGTGCTCGCCCAACGCGAACGCGTGATCGTCGTGATGATCAACTATCGACTCGGTCCCTTAGGCTGGTTCGTTCCGCCCGAAAATATTTCTTTGACTGCTGACACACAGGACCCGGACCTCTCAGGCAACTACGGCAACCTGGACGTCGTGGCCGCGCTACGCTGGGTTCGCGACAACGCGGCGGCCTTCGGCGGCGACTCTGGCAATGTCACCGTGCTCGGGGAATCTGCGGGCGCGACCAATGCTCTCGCACTACTCGTGACGCCAACTGCAGAGGGACTCTTTCATCGGCTCATCGTTCAAAGTCTCGGCTTCGGTTTTGCCCGAACACCCAACCTCGACTCACCATCCGGTACCGCACAAGTACTTCGCAGATCATTGATCGCATCTGGAAGAGCCAAAGATTCCGCAGAAGCCGATCAACTCGCCACGAAGATGACGACAACGGAGCAGTCGGCATTCCTGCGCTCGCTGGATCCTTGGACGATTTACGGCACTTACCGCAGCGACGGCGATTACGATCGGGTGCCGACGGTTTTCCAAGACGGAAACGTGATCCGCCGCGGCGATCTGCGCATCCTGCTCGCAGATCCCTCAACACATATCGATGTACCGGTCATATTGGGAACAAATCGGGACGAGCCAAAGATTTTTATGGCCTTCGATCGCACTCACGTGCGTACGGTCGCGGGGCTGCCCTTCGCGTTGCGCGACGCCGAGGCCTACGACCTCGAGGCGCGCTACCGCTCACTCGTCTGGAAAGCTGATGGCGTGGATTCGATCGCCGATCTACTCGCTCGTCGCGGCGCACCGGCCTGGGCCTACCGATGGGACTGGGACGAGCAAGGCCAGCTGTACGGGATCGTCGATCTCTCTCGCATCGTCGGGGCAGCTCATGGTCTCGAGATCCCCTTCGTCTTCGGATTTTTCGATGTCGGCCCTCAGGGCAAAATGCTTTTCCACGATGAGAACGCAGCGGCCCGCGTCGCCCTCAGCGAACGGATGATGGCCTACTGGGCGGGATTCGCTCGGGACGGCAAACCCGGCCGTGGCAGCGATGGATTGGGGATCGAATGGTCGCCCTGGACGGCTAACGCCTCGGCTCCACGCATGATTATTTTCGATACGCCCGCCGGCGGCGGCATTCGCATGAGCGCTTCAGATGTATCGCGAGAGTCAGTGCTCGCGGCGATGGAAAAGGAAACGCTGCCGATCAACGAGCGCTGCGCGTTATTTAAGGCAACCTTCCGCAATCGCGTGGACGACTGGGCGGACGGCGCCTGGCGCCGCTTTGCCGAGGGGGCGTGTGAAGGTCAGCGGCTCGGTTCGCGCGCCGGCTCGTAACGGATGCGGTACACCACGCCCGCGTAATCATCCGACACGTAAATCGACCCGTCGGGAGCCTCAGCCACATCAACGGGACGACCGATGAGACCCGCCTCACCGCGAAAGCCATCGAGAAACGGTCGCTCTTCGATCACGCCGTCCTCGCCCCAGTGCAAGGACACCACTTTGTACCCATCCGGCTCGGTTCGATTCCAAGACCCATGCAGCGCCACCAGCGCGGCACGCTGAAATTCGACCGGGCGATCAGGATGTCTCAAAAATCGGATGCCGAGAGGCGCATTGTGCGCGCGAAACTCATTGGCGGGCGCGATCGCTTCGGCAATGCGCGCAGCGTTGCCAGCCCCATATTGCGGATCGATCACGTCGCGCCCGTGCACAAAGGGCCAGCCGTAAAAACCGTTTTCGACGATACGGTTGAGTTCATCAGGCGGGATGTCATCACCCAGCAAGTCGCGACTGTTTTCCGTGGCATACAAGGCTGCATCCCAAGGGGCCCAATCGAATCCATAGGGATTACGCG
>JBIIHO010000099.1:0-6215 GCA_044235605.1 Steroidobacteraceae bacterium
GTAACGGCAGCCTGCCGGCGCGCGGGTTTCTCAAGCAGGAGGACATCTCGCTCGAGGCCTTTCTCGCGACCCGAACCGGTAGCCTCTACAGGGCCGAACGGTCGACGCGTTATCGATAAGCCTCTATCGATAGGCTCTATCGATACGTAATGAGGGGTCGAGGATCATCCTGCGCCTCGAGATGAGGCACTGCATTAAAGACCTCGAGACTGCAGCGAGCGCCGTCGAAGCGGATTCGGGTGATCGAAGAATTGAATACGGCCCAGGACAGTCGCAGTGATGCCTCGTCCTCGAGCCTGAGAACGTGTCCCACAGCGGCGGCAATCGTTCCGGCCGACGTGCAAATCGCTACGTCTTTCGCACGACCGGTTTCACGCATGACCTGCTCTAAGCCGTTTGCGACGCGTGATCGAAACTCGTGCCAGCGCTCGATGCCGGGTCGATCGAGCGCGCCTGCGACCCACTGACGACCGACTTCCTCGAGGCGTCTTTGAAACGTTCGCGCATCAGGTGGGCCCGAGTCTTGGGGCGCGCCGAGCGGCAGGCCGGTCAGTTCGGCGTGGGCTTTAAAAAGCGCATGAGCGTCATATTCGTCGAAGGCGGAGTGGTCTTTCACGTCATGGATCGAAGGCGATGCAAGAATCGCCGCGGTAGCGCGCTGTCTTTTGAGACGACCGCTGTAGATCAGGTCGAGTCGCTGACCTGTGCGAGCGTAATGGTCTCGAAGATGTCGGACTTGTTGTTCGCCGAGGTTCGAAAGGCGATCGTAGTCGTGGGTGCCGAAAGACGCCTGTCCGTGGCGGATCAGATGGAGGGTGCTCAAGGGAATCTCGGGGTCTTTCCTGCCGTGTACGTTGAGCGGGGATTGTACGCCGCGTAACATGGACCCGGCATGCGACGCCCCGAAGAATCCGCGCCTCGGCCCTCTTGGTGGGTTCGGGCGCTCGCCGCCTTACCCCTCGGCGCCTTGCACAGTCTCGCGCGTACTTTCGCTTTTTTGGCGTGGTACGTCTTCCCGTACAAACCTTCCGTGATCCGTGACAGCCTCGCGACGGCTTTCCCAAATAAGACGCTCACCGAAATCGAGGCCATCCGTCGCGAGTTCTATCGCAGTTACGGCGACGTGATGGTCGAGATCGTCAAAACGGCCTCGATGGACGAGGGCGAGTTTGACGAACGGATGCACTTCACGAACTTCGATCTCGTTCGGGAAACAATCGCATCGGGTACACCCGCCGTGCTGCTGGCAGGACATCAATGTAATTGGGAGTGGTTGTTGCTCGGCATGTCGAAGCGTCTCGGGTTTCCGGTCGATACTGCGTACAAGCCGCTCAAGAATGGTTGGGCGGATCGAGAAATGTTGGCTCTGCGCAGTCGCTTTGGTGCGCGGATGGTCCCGGCCGACCGTGTGATGCGCGACATCATCGCGCGTCGAAGCGTTCATCGCCTCATCGCCTTAGCCGCTGATCAAGAGCCCGTCGCCAGCGATCGACGACACTGGACGATGTTCCTCAATCGCGAGACCGCATTCTTCATGGGTGGTGACGTCATTGCGAGCAGTCTCGACTACCCTGTGTTTTTTGCGGCGATCCGCCGAACAGGGCGCGGTCGGTATGAGGCGAGCTTCGAGTTGATGCGGGATAAAAATGAGGTTTTGGATCCCGGTGAGCTCACCGAGCGTTTCGCCAGGAGAGTCGAGAGGCAGATACACGAAAGTCCTGCCGATTGGCCGTGGTCGCACAAGCGCTGGCGGCTCAAGCGAACTTGAACGAGAATCGCGGCCCATGGAAATCTCAGTGGTCATCCCCGTCTGCAACGAAGTCGACAATGTCGAGCCGCTTGCGCGCGAGATCGTTGCTGCGCTCTCGGGTCGCGAATTCGAAATCATCTTTGTCGATGATGGGAGCACTGATGGTACCGCTGTCGCGGTTCGTGCGCTGCGCAAAGACATTCCGCAGGTGCGTCTGCTGACGCACTCATTTCGCAGCGGACAGAGCGCGGCGGTGTGCTCGGGTGTTCGCCACGCGCGGGCCGAGTGGATCGCGACGCTAGACGGGGACGGGCAGAACGATCCGGCCGATATTCCCAAGCTCTACGAGGCTCGCCAGTCAGCCGAACTCGTGATGGGAAACCGTGTTCAGCGTCGCGATACGTGGCTTCGTCATGCCCAGTCGCGAGTCGCCAACGGCGTGCGCGGTCGACTGCTCGGCGACGGCACGCCCGATACCGGTTGTGGCATCAAGGTGATGCGCCGCGAAGTTTTCATGGATCTGCCCCGATTCGATCACATGCATCGCTTTCTGCCGGCGCTCTTTCTGCGTGCCGGCGCTCGGGTCGTTTCCGTGCCGGTGGCTCATCGACCGCGCGAGCGAGGCGCTTCGAAATATGGGCTCTTCGATCGGCTCTGGGTGGGCATTGTCGATATTTTTGGCGTGATGTGGCTGCGTCGACGGGCGAAACCCGGACTTCGGGTGACCGAGGACTAGCGATTACTTTCGAGGATAGACATGCAAAGCTCCGAAACCCTGATCTGGATCATCATCGGCTTCATCGGCCAAGCGCTGTTCTCGATGCGATTTATCCTGCAATGGATCGCCAGCGAGCGCCTCAAGCGCAGCATCATTCCGAAGGCCTTCTGGTACTTCAGCCTGGCGGGTGGCGTCACCTTGCTCGCCTACGCAATCCATAAGAAAGATCCGGTCTTTATCGCGGGGCAGGGTTTAGGGCTCGTGGTCTACATTCGCAACCTCTATTTGATCCGCTCCGGTCGCCAACGGGCTGACGCGTGACTCAGTCCTCGCGCGAGACGCTCATCGATCTCGCCTGGATCGGCGCGTGGTTCGCACTGCTGATCCTCGCCGGCTACGGACTTCGCGATCCTTGGCCTGCGGACGAGCCGAGATTCGCGAGCGTTGCGCTAGACATGGTGCGAAGCGGCAATTGGCTCATCCCGCATGCCGGCGGTGATCTTTATCAAGACAAGCCTCCACTGCATTTCTGGTTGATGGGTGTTGGGTTCCTGCTCACCGATTCTTTGAGGCTCGGGTTCCTGCTGCCTTCGATGCTCGCCTCGCTGGGTACCTTGCTTTTAGTCTATGACCTCGTGCGTCGTCTCCATGGTCGCGAGGAAGGGCTGCTCGCTGCGGTGACGCTGGCTACCTGTATCCATTTCGTGATGACGACTCGCGGTGCGCAGATCGATGCCACGCTGATTTTTTTCTGCACACTGGCGTTGTGGGGTTTGATGCGTCACGCACTACAGGGTGCACCGCTGTGGGTCGCCTTGCTGGGTGCCTTCGGCGCCGGGCTAGGGGTGATCGATAAGGCGGTGGGAGTTCTCGCGCTCGTTCTGCTCCCGCTTGCGGCGTGGCTTGTAGGACGTATGAGTTTGCAAAAACTCCGCCTGAGCTCGGTAATCGCGATCCTCTCCGTATTCGTCGCGACGATCATGTTATGGCTGGTTCCGATGCTTTGGCACGTCGCGAGCGAAGGCACACCGGAGTTGGCCGCCTATCGCGACGAGATTCTGTTCCAACAGACTGTGACGCGTTACACCCAGGCCTGGCACCACATCCGGCCTTGGTACTACTACCTCGTCGAAGTCATCCCTGTGCTGTGGCTGCCGCTCAGCGCATTGCTCTTTTGGCTCATACCTCGATGGCGCATCGACTGGCGCGAGGGTCGCGCCGCAGTCTGGTTGCCTCTGCTTTGGGCAATCTTCGTGGTGGTGTTCTTCAGTGTCAGCACCGGGAAGCGGGGCGTGTACGTGCTACCCGCCTTGCCGGCGCTTGCGATCGCCGCGGCGCCGCATCTGCCCGCATTGTTCGCGCGGCGGGGGGTGCAACGATTATCCGTTGTCTTGTCTTTGTTGCTCGCGGTGCCCGGCGTCGTTCTTGCGCTTGGCTCGTGGCTCGCGATACCCCGAATCGTCGACTTGCTTGCCGACTCGGAGTTGCGTTCGCTTTCACCGGTTTATTTTTTTGCGATTTCCGCCAGCGTAGTTTGGGTACTCGCGCTCAAGTTCAGACCGATCCTCGCCTGGCCATCGGTGCTCGCTTGTCTGACGATTACTTGGGGGTTCGGGGTTGCGCCGCAAATCAACGGAGAGCGATCGGCCTCCGATTTCATTCGTCAGGTTACGGCCGTGGTCCCCAAAGATCGTGATCTCGGATTGCTCGCGTATAAGGAGCAATTCCTGCTTTATCTCGATCGGGATACCGTGAACTTCGGGCATGCACGCTGGCGTGAAGGCGATGCCGAAGCGTTCGATGCGGCGCGATGGCTCGCCGGTAGCGAGCAGCGTGTGCTGCTCGTACCGGAGTATTTCATCGAGAAATGTTTTGGCGAGAACCCGAGACAGTTTGCCGGTGAGAGTAGCGACGATCGCTGGTATCTCGTCACCGGCATGCCTTCGTCGGACTGCGTGGAGCGCGGCAATCCGAAACAGATTATCCGCTACCCCACGCCCGAGCCGTTGTGACTTAAAACGGCAGACCGTGAGCCGACCCGCCCATGCAAAGCAGCATAGGGAAGGACAGCAAGAAGTTGACGCGTGAGGTGAGGGTGGCCGTGCGACGCGCTTTCGCCTTCTCTTCGTCCGTTGCAGGAACGACGCCGATGACCTTCTTCTGATTGGGCCAAATCAGAACCCAGACGTTGAACAACATGATGGTGCCGAGCCAAACACCGATGCCGATCACGACGCTTCCTTCTTGAAGCGTGAAGGCATCCATGAAACGACCGCCGAGCAACCAAGCGCCGGTCAACCAGGTGGCGAGCGCCATCCAACGGAACCAGAGTAACGCGCGTGGCGCGACGTACTTGACGATGCCTGCCCCGCCCGGACCGCCTTGGTCGGCATTGGCCGCTGCAAGTGCAGGGATTTGCGCAACGTTGAAGTAATAGAGCAGGCCGATCCAGAAAATTCCGGTGACGATGTGCAGCCAGCGACCCAGCCCGAGGTTGCTGAACTCGCCGCCCGGCGTACCAGGCAGGGCCATCACGATGATGGAGAACAGAACGCCAAGTGTGACGGTTGCGCCGACACTATCGAGTGGGTTTTTCATTGGTATTGAAGCTCCAACAGATGAAGGATCGAACGGGTTTGAAGAATAGGGGACGAACCCCCATAATTCAACGCATTAGCCCAGCTCGGGCACCCCAAGGACGGGATTTATGGCGGATGCTGGTTCAGAACTCCGGCGTGCGCGGCCGATGTCGCCGTGCATCAGCGTTTGTGCGCTCGATCACTCGGGTTTGTGCTCCGGGTGTCTACGCACGCGCGACGAGATCGCCGGTTGGATCCGCATGAGCGCCGAGCAGCAATGGGATCTGCTGCGGCAACTCGAGCAGCGACGAGCGGCGCGACAGCCGCACCACAAGATTTTAGGAGGTTGACCGCGATGGATGTCACTGAACGAATCAAGGCGCAGTTGGCGACTTCACCGGCCGTGCTTTTCATGAAGGGCACGCCCGACTTCCCGCAGTGCGGATTTTCGGCACAAACGGTCGGTGCGCTGCGTGCCTGTGGCGCGAAGTTCCATCACGTCAATATTTTTGAAGACCCCGAGCTGCGCGAGGCGCTCAAGCGCTACTCGAACTGGCCGACCTATCCGCAGCTCTACGTCAAAGGTGAGTTGATCGGCGGCTGCGACATCGCTCTCGAGATGTATCACAGCGGCGAGCTCAAGACCTTGCTCGAAGAGGCAGGTGCGCTCGCTTAATAATTAGGGGTTGCTTTCGTCGGCGACCGGCGAGGTGGGACCGCTGTCTCCGTTAGGCTCGTCGATCCATCCCATCGCTCTGGCTCGCTGCTCTGCCGCTAAAAAACTCGGCTGGCAGTCATTGCACACCTTACAAAAGATATCCGCGGTGCGCTCGGCATCGTAGGCTGCGGCATGCGCGGCGGAAGAATCCCATTCGAGTCCGATCGCGAGCGTGGCTTTAGCGAGCACCGTCTGACCTAACGCAGCCCCGGCCAGTGACACCGTGTCGAAACTCGAGAACGGATGAAACGGATTTCGCTTGATTTCCGTGCGCGCGACGGCGGCGTTCAGAAAGCCTAAGTCGAATGAAGCATTGTGGCCGACGAGAATGGCGCGTTTACATCCGTGACGACGCACGGCTTCTCGCACCTCTTTGAAGATTCGCGTTAACGCATCTTTTTCGTCGATGGCCGGTCGCAAAGGATGAAAGGGGTCGATGCCTGTCACGGC
>JBIIHO010000100.1:0-6212 GCA_044235605.1 Steroidobacteraceae bacterium
GGCTGAGTGCTTCTAAGCACCGTGATGCCGCCGTCGGCGCGGACGCCAGAGAGCTTCCCGTGTGCGCCCGCACCGATCCCGAGATAGTCGCCGAAGTTCCAGTAAACGAGGTTGTGTGCGCAGTCGAATCCCTCGCGCGCATAAGCCGAGACCTCGTATCGGAGATAGCCCTCGTCCGAGAGTCGTCCGCTCGTGATCTCGAGCATGCGCGACACCTGATCGTCAACGGGCAAACCCGAGGGCGGACGGGCGGCGAAAGGTGTTCCTGGCTCGAGGGTCAGGTGGTAGTGGGAAATTTGCGCCGGAGAAAGGGCGAGCGCAGCCTCGATGTCTCGAAGGGCGCCCGCTTCGTCTTGCTCGGGCAACCCGTACATCAAATCGATGTTGAAATTTGAAAGCCCCGCCGCGTGAAGTTCTGCAGCAGCAGTTCGCGTTTCGTCGGATGAGTGAATTCTTCCGAGTTTTCGTAAAGCCTGCGCATCAAAACTTTGAGCCCCGAGCGAAACACGATTGACGCCCGCGGCGGCATACTCGGCAAAACGGCCGCGCTCGATCGTACCGGGGTTCGCCTCGAGAGTGATCTCGGCATCTGCTGCGAGACCGGGCCCCGCTCGAACTGCCTCGATCACGCGGCCGATGGCGGCGGGCGAAAACAAACTGGGCGTTCCACCCCCCATGAAGATGGTCGAAATACGGCGCCCGCCGATCAGCGCTGCCTGTGACTCGCATTGGTGCTCGAGATCGCGGATCAGCGACGCAACATAAGACTCCTCGGGTACTCGCTCTCGACCCGGCACGTCCTCCCGCAGCGCATGCGAGTTGAAATCGCAGTAAGGGCACTTACTGACACACCATGGAAAATGGATGTACAGACTGAGGGGCGTGTCGGAATTCATGGCTCGGCGCAGCTCAGGTGCTGCGGAGTTGTGAATGCAGATCACGCAGGGCTGAGCCGCGATGACTCTGGGCGTGTTTCTCGGCGGCCGCGAGTTCCGCAACGCTACGAGTCTCGCCACGAGGTGCGAACACCGGGTCGTAACCGAAACCGCCTTGACCTCTCGGAGAGCGCAAGATAACCCCGTCCCAGACACCGCGACCGAGCACCGGTGACGAATCATCAGCAGCTCGTACGAGAGCGATCACGCACCGAAAACGCGCCGATCGTGATCCCTCCGGCACGAGCTCCATCGCCTCGAGCAATTTTTCGAGATTGGCGAGATCGCCGGCGCCCTCGCCCGCATAGCGCGCGGAACGCACCCCAGGTGCACCGCCTAACGCATCGACCTCAAGACCCGAGTCGTCGGCCATCGCCGGCAGACCACTGAGGGCAGAGGCATAGCGAGCTTTCAGTATCGCGTTGTCTTCAAAAGTTTCACCCGTCTCTTCGGGCGGTTCGATGCCGAACTCAGCCTGCGGTACGAACTCGAAGCCAAGAGGTCCGAGCATGTCGGAGAACTCGCGTATTTTCCCGGCATTGCCGGTGGCGAGCACAATACGCATCGTTCAGGGCTTGCCCGTCTTCAGCGCCTCGCGCTGCAGTTCGTGCAGTTGCGAGATACCGCTAGAGGCCAACGCCAACATGACGTCGAGTTCCTCGCGACGAAATGCATGTCCTTCGGCTGTCCCCTGAATCTCGACGAAACTACCGCCGTCTTTCATGACGACGTTCATATCGGTTTCCGCTTGAGAGTCCTCGGGGTAATCGAGATCGAGCACCGGGACACCGCCGCAGATACCGACCGACACGGCAGCAACCTGACCATGCAAGGGTGAGCGTGCGAGCGTGCCGCGAGCGATCAAGGTCTGACAAGCATCGACCAGCGCCACATAACTTCCCGTGATCGCTGCGGTACGCGTACCGCCGTCGGCCTGCAGCACATCGCAATCGAGCGTCACGGTGCGCTCGCCGAGCGCAGCCATATCGATGACCGCGCGTAGACTGCGGCCGATCAGTCGCTGGATTTCCTGGGTGCGCCCCGATTGCTTGCCCTTCGCCGCTTCGCGAGCCGATCGGGTATGTGTCGATCGCGGCAGCATGCCGTACTCCGCGGTCACCCACCCCTGACCTCGTCCACGAAGGAATCCGGGGACGCCCTCTTCGATGCTGGCCGTGCAAAGTACCCGCGTGCCACCGAACTCTATCAATACCGACCCCTCTGCATGTCGGGTGTAGTGACGATGGAAGCTCACGGGGCGAAGTTGGTCGGGGCTGCGACCGCTCGGGCGTTGAAACATCTTTGATTTCCGTGTCTGGCAGACCAGTGGGATAAACTGCGCGCTTTATACACCCCGGCCGGCTTGGACGCACGACAGCGGCGGCGGCGAGCAGAGGACTCTCGATGATCAGCAGCATGACAGGCTTCGCGCGGCGCGAGGTGAGCGGCCCTTTCGGCGAACTCACTTGCGAGCTGCGCAGCGTCAATCACCGATATCTGGAGCCAGGGTTCCGCCTCCCGGAAGAGTTGCGCTCACTCGAGGGTGAGTTGCGTCAGCTGCTCGCAAAGGAACTTAGGCGCGGCAAACTCGATTGCACGATCCATCTTCGCGGCGCCCATCAAGCTGAACGAGAATTGACGATCGACGAAGCGGCACTACAGCGCCTCCTCACCCGCACGGGTGAGATCGCCTCGCGGCTTTCGATCGGCACTGCCGCGCGGATTGATCCGCTGGACGTGCTGCGCTGGCCCGGCGTGCTCAAAGATGCTGCGCCCGATACAGAGAGCCTTCACGGAGCCTGCCGCGCGTTGTTTCAGGAGTCGGTACGCGAGATGGTGGCGGCGCGGCGGCGCGAAGGTCAAAGATTGCGCGAGCTCATCGAGCAGCGCTGCGGCTCGCTCGCCGAACTCGTCGCAGGTATGCGCTCGCGCATGCCCGAGTTACAAACGCGCTTGCGCACTCGCCTGCAGGAGCGACTCGCCGAGCTCGGTACCACGGTCGACGCCACTCGTTTCGAACAGGAAGTCGCGCTTCTGCTTCAGCGCGCTGATGTCGACGAGGAGCTCGATCGTTTGAACGGCCACATCGCCGAAATCCGCCGCGTGATCGAAGGCGATGAAGCCGCTGGTCGCCGGCTCGACTTTTTGATGCAAGAGCTCAATCGCGAAGCGAATACTTTGTCATCGAAATCTCAGGAAATCGACGTCACGCGCATCGCGGTAGACATGAAGGTTTTGATCGAGCAGATGCGAGAGCAGGTGCAAAACATCGAATGAGTGGTCGGCTTTTCGTGATCGCTGCGCCCTCGGGCGCCGGAAAAACTAGCCTCGTCAAGGCTGCGCTTGAGCGCGAGCCCAACCTTCGTGTTTGCGTCTCGCACACAACCCGCGCCCGGCGCACCAATGAGGTCGATGGTCGCGATTACCACTTCGTCACCGTCGATCAGTTCAAAGAAATGATTGCGGCAGACGGCTTCCTCGAATACGCACCGGTATTCGATAATTTCTATGGAACGAGTCGTAAGGCCCTCGAGGAAGCTTTCGGTCGTGGGCATGACGTGATCCTCGAAATCGACTGGCAGGGTGCAAGACAGGTTCGCGAGCGAACTCGCGATCCGATAACAGGCAAATCGGGATGCATCAGCATCTTCGTGCTTCCGCCCTCGAGAGCGGAACTCGAGCGCCGATTGCGCGGACGGGGAACCGACAGCGAATCGGTGATCGCCCGCCGATTGAGCGATGCGGTGGCCGACATGGGACATCACGACGAGTTCGAGTACGTCATCGTCAACCAGGATTTCGACCGCGCCCTGTCCGACTTGCTGCGCATCGTGGCGGGGGACGCCGAAGACTTGGCTGGGAATCGGGCGCCGCTTGCGCCCTTGCTACGCGACTTGCTCGGCTAGACCGCCGTCGAGAGCGGCCGCCGCTGGCGGTAAACCCCCGCGCTGGCCTATACTTACCGGCCAAATTCAGTTTATTCCGGGTTCATCCCGAGGGCTCTCCCACATGGCGCGAATCACCGTCGAAGACTGTCTCCAGAACGTCGACAACATCTTCCAGCTCGTGATCCTCGCGTCGCAGCGTGCGCGCCGGCTCGCCAATGGCGCCGAGTCGACCGTGCCCTGGGAAAACGACAAACCCACCGTCGTCGCCCTGCGCGAAATCGCCGCGGGCAATATCACCCCCGAAATGCTGCTCGAGCCGGAGCCGGAACCCGAGCCGGAGCCGAGCCTGCTACCCGACATCATGGAGCCCGATCCGGGCTTCCGTGCCCCTCAGTTCGGTCTCGGAGACTGATCGCGAGGCCCTAACGGGGCGGAGGCACTTTGGATTATGCGCAGACACTGCTCGGCCTCCTGCCCGGCGGTTCACGCAGGACCCCCGGCCTCAAGGAGCTGCTGAGCGCTGCCAGCGCCTACCTGCCTCCAGAGCACGTCGAGCGCATCCGCGAAGCAGCGGAATTCGGCGCCGAAGCCCATCGTGGCCAGAAACGCAAAACCGGTGAGCCGTACATCGCACACCCGGTAGCCGCTGCCGAGGTACTCGCAAACCTGCGACTCGATGCCGATACCATCGTCGCAGCCATCCTTCACGACGTCATCGAAGACACGCCGATCGCCAAGGAAGATCTGGCAAGTCGCTTTGGCCAAAGTGTCGCCGACATCGTTGACGGTGTTACCAAGCTCGACCAAATTCAATTCAAGAGCCGCGAAGAAGCTCAGGCGGAGTCTTTCCGCAAAATGCTCCTGGCGATGGTTCGGGATCTGCGAGTCATCTTGGTCAAACTCGCCGATCGACTGCACAACATGCGGACGATCGAAGGAATGGCCCCGCCGCGTCGACGCGCCATCGCCCGAGAGACCCTCGATATTTACGCGCCTCTTGCCGAGCGACTCGGTCTGTATGCGATGAAGCTCGAACTCGAGGACCTCGGCTTTCTCGCGCTTTACCCACGCCGATACAAGGTCATCGAAAAAGCGCTCAAGCGAGCCCGAGGCAACCAAAAGGAATTCCTCACCCGAATCTCGGAAAACATCAGCGCTGCTCTCACCAAGGCCGGCATCGAAGCCGAGGTCGAAGCCCGAGAAAAACATCTCTACAGCATCTATCGAAAGATGCAGCGCAAACGCACTTCGCTATCGGAGATCGTCGACGTATACGGACTGCGGGTCATCGTCGAGTCCGTCGATCACTGCTACCGTGCTCTCGGCGTAGTTCACGGCGCCTACCGTCCAATGCCGGGCCGTTTCAAAGATTACATCGCGATCCCGCGTGTCAACGGTTATCAATCGCTGCACACCACTCTTTTCGGGCCTAACGGGCAACCCATCGAAGCGCAAATTCGCACCCGTGACATGCACCGTGTCTCCGAGTCGGGAATCGCTGCGCACTGGAAGTACAAGTCGGGTGAAGCCTCGGCAGGACACGAACAAGTCCGTGCACGCGAGTGGTTGTCGAACCTGATCTCCATGCAGGAAGCGGGTTCCTCGGAAGAATTTCTCGAGAGTGTTCGACTCGATCTCTTCCCGGACAAGGTTTATGTGTTCACGCCGAAGGGGAAAATTCTACGGTTGCCGCGCGGGGCGACGGTGGTCGATTTCGCCTACGCCGTTCATACCGATGTCGGTAATCGTTGTGTTGCTGCAAAAGTGGATCGCAGGCTGGCACCACTGCGTACGCAGCTGCGTAACGGGCAGACCGTCGAGATCGTCACGGCGCCAGGCGCGATACCTAACCCGTCGTGGGTCAACTTCGTCGTCACCGCTAAGGCTCGCGCGGCCATCCGGCAGTATCTCAAAGGACTACGGAGATCCGAAGCTATCGAACTCGGACAACGACTCATCAATCAATCGCTCGCCGAGTTCGACCTCTCACTCACCGACATCAGCGAATCCGCTCTTGCCGCCACGGCTGGTGAACTCGGAATGGTGGACACCGACGAGCTTTTCGAAAAAGTTGGCTTGGGTGAACGCCTCGCGCCGCTTATCGCGCGCCGACTCGGGCCAGCTGCGCCTGCGACTGGAGCAAACGGTGGCGGTGAAGGCGGAGAAAGCGCCCCTGCGCCACTGGCCATCGCCGGAACTGAAGGGCTGCTCGTCAGTTATGCGCGATGCTGCTTCCCCGTTCCGGGTGATCCGATCCTCGCGTACCTCTCGAGCGGGCGCGGCATCATCGTGCATCGCGAGGACTGCGCCAACGTCGACGATTACCGAAAACATCCGGAGAAATGGATTTCCGTGGCCTGGGCAGAGCAACCGGGTCGAATGTTCGGCT
>JBIIHO010000101.1:0-6116 GCA_044235605.1 Steroidobacteraceae bacterium
CAACTCGATGCAGATCCTCAAAGTTCATCGCGCAGTCTCTTAGAACAACTTCGGATGTCATGAAAAAGTGGATCCTGGGCGGTTTCGCGGCGCTGCTCGTCGTTATAGCTGTAGCGGCAGGCACAGCGTGGTGGGCGCTGCGCGGATCATTGCCGGTACTCGATGGCGAGGTGGCCTCCAACGAAGGGGGTCCACGGGCGGATGTACGTCTCGAGCGTGATGCGGACGGCGTCGTCAGCGTAATCGGTCAAGATCCTTTCGACGTGGCCTACGCGATCGGCTACGCACACGCTCAAGACCGTTACTTCCAGATGGATTTATCTCGGCGTCTCGCCGCCGGCGAACTTGCTGCCTTGCTCGGTGAGTCCCTCATCGCCCAGGATCAGCGCGCCAGGATTTTCCGCCTACGCGAGGTAGCACGCCGGGTAATCGCCGATGCGACGCCGACGGAGCGCGCGTGGATCGACGCCTACACGCGAGGCGTCAACGCGGGTCTGGGCTCGCTGTCGGTACGACCGTGGGAATATTTAGTGTTGCGATCGACACCGCAGGCGTGGCGTAGCGAAGACTCCATACTCGTCGTGCACTCGATGTGGTGGAGTCTGCAGTACGAAGCTCTCGTCGATGAGTTATCTCGGCGTGAAATTTCCTTGCGAGTCGAGGAGCGCATATCGATGGCCGCTCGTGGTGAAGCGGACGTCCGACCGGCGAGCGAGGTCATTCGCTTCCTATTCCCTCGCGGCGATGAATGGGACACCCCCAATTTCCAGACGCTCGCCGAGCAGCTCGCAGCGAATGGCGGAGAGCCCTACCGTGCGCCGGTCGTGCCTCCTCCTGAACTATTGGATCTACGTGGTGAACGTGTCGCAGGCGGCTACATTCACGAGGAGCGCGCACTTCCCGGTAGTAACGCGTGGGCGGTATCGGGTCGTCACGCCGCCGGTGGCGGTGCGCTGATCGCTGGCGACATGCATCTCGGTTTGCGAGTTCCGACGACCTGGTATCGCGCTCGTCTACAGATGGCTCGAGATACGAGTGGACTCGTTCGAGAGCTCAATGGCGTCACGCTTCCGGGTTTGCCGGCGGTGGTGGCGGGTAGCAATGGTGAGGTCGCCTGGTCGTTCACTAATAGTTACGGTGATTGGGGTGACGTGAAGCCGGTCGCTTGTGAGTCCGCGCGTAATACCTACTTCACGGCCGAAGGAGAGCGACGATTCGAGATTCATCGCGAGACGATCGAGGTGTCGGGGAGCGATCCCGTCTCGTTCGAGGTTCGTGAATCTCCGCTCGGTGCGCTGATGCGAACGGATACGCCGGGCGAGGGTGAGAGCGGAGCGACGCAGACGTGTTGGCTTGCGCGTTGGCTCGTCACGGAGCGGGGCGCGACGACGCTCGCGTCATTCGAGCTGCAGCAGGTGCGCGATGTGGCAACGGCATTGGCGCTCGCCCCCCGTGTCGGTATTCCTCATCAAAACTTCACCGTTGGTGATCGATCAGGTCTGATTGCCTGGACGATTATCGGTCGTATTCCTCAAGGCGAGCTCGGCCCCGAATCGCCACGTCCCGTAGCCTGGCGAGGCCCGGGCGAGACGCCCGTCATTCTCAATCCTGAAGTCGGTCGTCTTTGGAGTGCCAATGCGAGGCACGTCGAAGGAGCGTTCGAAGAATTACTGGGTAACGACGAAGCCGACAGCGGCATGCACTACGACAAGGGTGTGCGACAGCGACAGATCCGCGATCGGTTACTCGCGATTGATCGGCCTGCAACGCCTGCCGACATGCTCGCGATCCAGCTGGATGATCGGGCGCTGCTGATCGATCGTTGGCAGCGGCTGCTCATTGCGACACTCGACGAAGACGCCGTTCGTAACGAGCCTAAGCGTGCGGAGCTGCGTCGACTCGTTGCCGACTGGGAAGGCCATGCGGCCATCGATTCCGTGAGTTACCGCCTCGCCCGCGATTTTCGCGAGCGCACCCGAGGGGTCGTGTGGTCGATGATCACCGGATCGCTCGGTGCAGCGAGGGACTCTCAGGCCTTTCCGCTCTTCGAGGGTTCATTGTGGCGACTCGTCACCGAGCAACCGCCTCACATGCTAAGTGCGGAGTACAAAGATTGGCGAGATCTGTTGCTGCGCCAGGCCGATGCGGTAATCGAATCTGCAGAAAAATCCTGCGGAGCGCTGGTGGGTTGTACCTGGGGTCTGCGGAATACGACGAAAATCCGTCATCCGTTGTCATCGTCACTTGGCCCACTGGGTCGCTACCTCGATATGCCTGCGCGGGCGCTCGCGGGTGACATGAATTCTCCCCGCGTCACGGGTCCGACCTTTGGCGCCTCGGAACGGTTTGCCGTTTCGCCGGGTCGCGAGGGTGAGGGGTATATGCAGTTGCCGGGTGGCGCGAGTGGGCATCCGCTTTCGCCCTTTTATCGGGCGGGATATGAGGATTGGGTGAGTGGCCGGATGCGTCCGCTGCTGCCCGGACCCGCCATCCATAGTCTGACGCTGAAGGCATCAAAGCGGGACAGCCCTACGCCAAGGATCACTCAATGACCGATCAAAGATTTTCGGGAACTAATCGCTATATCGCGACTGACGACCTTCGTATGGCCGTCAACGCAGCGGTTACGCTTGCTCGTCCGCTGCTCATCAAGGGTGAGCCGGGCACCGGCAAGACACAGCTCGCCCTCGAGGTGGCGCAGGCGCTCGGGCGGCCCCTCTTCGAATGGCACGTGAAGTCGACGAGCAAGGCGCAGCAGGGACTCTACGAGTATGACGCGGTGTCCCGACTACGTGACTCGCAACTCGGCGAGGCACGCGTTGCAGATATTCGCAACTACATCGTCCGCGGCAAGCTCTGGGAGGCGTTCGAGTCCGAAGAGCAGCCCGTATTGCTGATCGACGAGATCGATAAGGCCGACATCGAGTTCCCCAACGATCTGCTGCGCGAGCTCGATCGGATGGAGTTTTACGTTTACGAGACGCGTGAACTCGTGCGAGCGCGGCACCGACCGATCATCATCATCACGAGTAACAACGAAAAAGAGCTGCCCGACGCTTTCTTGCGCCGCTGCTTCTTTCACTACATCCGCTTCCCGGACGAGGAGACCATGACCCGCATCGTCGGTGTCCACTATCCAAGTTTGAAGCGCGAGTTACTCGCCGAGGCGCTCGGGGCGTTCTATCGCGTGCGCGAAACTCCGGGTCTCAAGAAAAAGCCGTCCACCTCGGAGCTACTCGACTGGATCAAATTGCTGCTCGCTGAGGATATCCCGCCCGAAGCGCTGCGCAGTGACGATCCGAAGAAGTCGATTCCACCGCTTTACGGCGCCCTGCTCAAGAACGAGCAGGACGTGCACTTGTTCGAGCAGCTGGTGTTCTTGAACCGACGAGCTCGCTGAGCGGGATTCGAGCGTGCTCGTTCGATTCTTTTTAGAAGTGCGAGCCGCCGGTATCCCGGCTTCGATCACGGAGTTCTTGTCTTTGCTCAAGGCGCTCGAGGCCCGGGTCGCCTCGTGTTCGGCTGAGGAGTTTTATTGGCTCGCTCGGCTTGCGCTCGTGAAGGACGAGCGTTACTTCGACCGTTTCGATCGAGTGTTCGCCGAGCATTTTGCTGGCGTCGAGCGAGTCTTCGAGCGACTGCTTGCAGAAGTGCCGGCTGAATGGCTGCAAGCTATGGCGCAGCGACTCTTCTCCGACGAGGAGCGTGCCAAGGTGGAGGCGCTCGGCAGTTGGGATAAGTTGCTCGAGACACTCAAGCAGCGACTCGCCGAACAAAAGTCGAGGCATGAGGGCGGTAATAAATGGGTGGGCACTGGCGGTACGTCGCCCTTCGGCTCGGGTGGCTATAACCCCGAGGGCATTCGGGTCGGTGACGCGGGAGCGAGACAACGTCGAGCCGTCAAAGTCTGGGAGGCGAGGGAGTATCGTAACTTCGACGATCGGCGCGAGCTTGGCACCCGCAACCTCAAGATGGCGCTGCGCCGTCTGCGCAAGTTCGCGCGGCAGGGTGCCGCGGACGAGCTCGACCTCGACGGCACGATCGAAGCGACGGCGCGTAACGCCGGCTGGCTCGACCTGAAACTTCGTCCCGAGCGTCGTAACGCCGTCAAAGTACTGTTGCTACTCGACGTCGGCGGCTCGATGGAAGATCACGTGCGTATTTGCGAAGAGCTTTTCTCTGCCGCGCGCTCGGAGTTTCGTCAGCTCGAACATTTCTATTTCCACAATTTCATTTACGAGACCGTCTGGAAAGACAACCGAAGACGGCAGGCCGAACGAATCAAGACGCTTGAGCTACTGCGGACGTTCAATGCGGACTACCGTGTGATCTTCGTTGGCGATGCAGCGATGAGTCCTTACGAAATCGTTCAGCCAGGCGGAAGCGTCGAGCATTTCAACGAGGAAGCCGGGAGTGTGTGGATGCAGCGCATGACTGCGCACTTTCCGCATCTGGTCTGGCTTAACCCGGAGCCTGCGGAGCGTTGGGATTGGACACCCTCGATCCGTCTGACTCAGGAACTCACCGGCGGCAGGATGTTTCCGCTGACACTCGGTGGACTCGATCAGGCGATGGACGCTTTGCGTCGTAAGCAGATCAACGAAGGAAGTCGATGAGCGCCCGCCGCTGGGTGATGCCGTCCGCGTAGCCTTGAGCGATGAGTTCTCGGGTGTAAGGTGCCTCGAACATCAAGTAGCTCGCGAGCAGGCTTCCGGATTCGCCGCTCGCGCCAATGACCGAAAGCAGAGTACGAAGGGCTTTCGGAAGAGCCTTCATATGTCGAGCGGCGCTCGTTCGAGGATCAGCGCCGGGCACGAGGCGCAGGGCGCTGATATCTCTCAGCCCATCGAGGGGCGCACTCGCCTGACGGACCATCCGATTGGTGCGCTCGAGCTGATCGAGATCGGCATCGACCTGATCGCTGAACAGCGTATCGAGCAGGAAACCGAAGATTTCGCCTGAAGAGGGGGTGTGATGCACGCCGATCGTACCGCCGAGACCGGCGGCGTTTTGTGCGCGTACGCCGATGACGAGCAGACGATTTGCTCCGAGATGAATCGCCGGAGAGAGAGGCGCAAGTTGTCGCATCGCGCCATCGCCATAGAACACTTCGCCGATCCGTACCGGCGGAAACAAAAAGGGGATCGCGGCACTCGCCATTAAATGATCGAGATCGAGCATCGAGCGCGTGCCCGCACGTCGAACTCCGGTCCACTCCTGCACATGGGGCGCGGCCTCAAAGAAAACGCGATGATGGCCTCCCGCGTAGGTCGTGGCCGTGAGTGCGAGCGCGCGGAGTTTTCCCATCGCAATGTGTCTGCGAATCGCGTCCCAGTCGACGCGCTCGCGTAGCAAGTTGCGCAAAGGAGAGTTATCGAAGAGCGCAGGCGGGGCGGTGCCGAGACGACCTCCCGTGAGCGCCGAACTCATCCAGCGCAAGCCTGCGCCGACCATCGCACCGAGATCGGCTCGAAAGACCTGCTCGACCGTGAAGTTCGCCCAAACGTGCTCGAGGCGTCGGATACCGTCACGCCAATCGCCCGCATGGGTTGCGAGCACCGAGGCGCAGACGGCGCCCGCGGAGGTGCCGACGATCACGTCGTAGGGCGCGGACTCCTCGGGCCAGACCTCGGCTAGGGCTTTCAATACTCCAACTTGATAGGCGGCGCGAGCCCCACCGCCGGACAGAACGACGGCTCGACAGCCCGGTTCGGTCGCGGAGTTGGTCACGGCGTGGTCATTGGTACGCTCTGTCACACCGCCTATTGTGCCGCACCGGCGCAGTCTGGAAGATACGGACACACTGATTTGAGAAGGAGTTCCGACCATGACACCTCGCAGACTTGTTCTGACCTTGCTCGCCGCCGCGGCGCTGACCCTCGGCCTCGCGCCGGTACCGGTGGCCCTGGCCGATTCACCGAAGGCGGGCCAGCCCGCTCCCGACTTCCGTCTGCAAGACCAGACCGGCAAGTGGGTCACGCTGAATGAATATCGCGGCAAGTGGGTAGTGCTGTACTTCTATCCGAAGGACAACACTCCGGGCTGCACCACGCAGGCCTGCGAGTTCCGCGACGAAATCTTTGCATTCCGACGCGCGAACACGGTGATCCTCGGGG
>JBIIHO010000102.1:0-6110 GCA_044235605.1 Steroidobacteraceae bacterium
TGCTGTCATCAGCGACAGGCAAACGGCCGGCTCTCGGTCGTTACCTAGCCGCCTACCACGAGCAGAGAGCGGACGAAAATTCGTCATGACAAGACATTGAGAAAGGCTGTGATGATGACAGCGTTCGTGAAATCGATAAAAAACGCACCGACAATCGGTGCAACTAGAAATGCCCTCGGCGCAGGGCCGAAGCGCTCGACGATCGTTCGCATCACCGCCATCGCATTCGCAGTCGTTCCGAGCATAAAGCCCGTGAACCCACCGCTCATCACGGCTGCGTCATAGTCGCGACCCATCACGCGAAACACCACCCAAGAGCAGAAGAGCGCCACGACCGCGACCTGTAACACAAGGTTCACGATCAACGGCAACGCCAATGACGCTAGCTCCCAAAGCTTGAGATTCATGAGCGCCACTACTAGAAAGAGCGTTAGACAGACTGCACCCACTTTCGACGCGAGATTGTGCGGAATACCGATCCAACCTGTACTGTCATCCACGTACCGAATGGCGGCACCGACAAGCATCGCGCCCACATATCCAGGAAGCGTGAGTCCTACCTGAACAAACCCGACGCTCAGTACGCCGCCGAGGGCCATCGCCACCAGCAGAATGACGATCGCCTTGAGCGCATCTCGGACGTCATCCTCATCCTCCTCTTCGCGCACATCGCTTTGCTCACGGTCGAGTGACCGCACCTCGATTCGATCGGTCGTATCATGCTTCGAACCACGGCTAGATCCCGTCATGCCATGCTGGATGAGTAAACGAGTGGCAATGGGTCCACCGAACAAGCCGCCGAGAACAATGCCGGCCATCGCTGCTGCGATGGCGAGACTTTCAGCGGCGGGGACGCCCGCCGCTGCGAACTGCGGCGCGAACGCAAGTGCGGTCGCAGGCCCTCCCGTGAGGGCAGTGGAACTCATGAGCACGCCAAGCAGCGGAGTTTCACCGAACGCGACCGCAACACCGATACCGATTAGATTTTGAGCGACCGCCAGAATGCTCGCGAGCGCGAGAAATAGAAGCGCTTGACCACTTCCCGCCCTCAGCAAAGCGACACTCGCACTCAACCCGATCGAAGTGAAGAACGCCGTCATGAGTGGCGTCTGAAGGGTGGTGTCGAAGCTGAATGTTGCGGTGTCGGTGACCCGCAGTGACGTGATCAGCACCGCGACGAGCAAACCGCCGACCACCGCCGCCGGAATGTTGTACCGCCTCAGCACCGGAATCACTTTTACAAGCGCGAATCCCAGGAACAGTGCGATCCCGCCTAAAGCGAGCGTCTGAATCAAATCGAACTGCATCATGGGCGCCTACCCTAGCACGCGAGCCCGGAGGGGGCGGCATTTGAGCTTGGCGTCCGTTATCAAGCAGGCAAACTCAGCGCTGACGAGCGACCTCGTCCGCCTCGACAGATGAGGCCTGGTGCCCCCACTCGCTTCTTAAAAAAGAAGCCAGAGCGGCTACCTCAGCATCGCTAAGCTTTTGTTGAAAGCCTTTCATGGACTCCCAAGCTCCGAACGGCGCGGGCAACCGACTGTCGGGGTGCGCCCCATAAAGCACCACGTTGATGAGCGAAGAGGGATCTGCGGATTGAACGATGGCACTACCGAGCAGAGGCGGCGCCTTCAGGAACCCGCCTCGACCCGAGTCCTTATGACACTCCGCGCAATGCTCTCGATAAAGATTTTCACCCATCTTCGCCACCTCAAGCGACGGCGGCGGATGAGCCTCCTCCTCTAGGGGAGCAAGGCTCTTGAGAAACTCTCCTATCGCTGCGGCATCGTCAGGGGTCAGGCTTTGCGTACCATCCGCAATAACCTTATTCATCGGTCCGAAAGAGCCCGCTTTGGATGAATGACCGGTGCGAAGGTAACTCTCGATATCTTTTTTGGACCATGCCTGCAATCCCGCTTTGGCGGGCGTCAAATTGACGGCAGACCATCGGCGGATCTTTCCAGGCTCGACTTCATCGAATATCACACCGCCGCCGAGTCGTGCATCGCTACGCTCGGCCAACATCAGATTTCGCGGCGAATGGCAGGCTCCACAATGACCCACCCCCAGCACGAGATACGCACCTCGATTCCACGATTCGGATTTCCATTCGTCATGATCGAACGAATGATCCCTTAGATAAAAAAACTTCCAGACTGCGAGCAACGGTCTGAAGTTTAGCGGGAACGGTAACTCGCTCTCGGGCGGACGAAAACGAATTGGCCTCTCTCGCTGAAGAAAGGCAAACAACGAAAAAATATCCTGATCAGTGAGTGACGCAAAGTGCGTATACGGAAACACCGGATATAGATGTCGTCCGTCTCGCGACACCCCTTGGCGCATCGCCCTCGAAAACTCGTTCAGAGTCCACAAGCCGATGCCCGTCTCAACATCTGGAGAAATATTGGTGGAGTAAACTTTTCCGACAGGAGAATCAAACGGACTCCCTGCCACAGCGAACGCGACGCCGCCGCCAAGAGGCAGCGAATCTTGCGACGTATGACACGAAACGCAATTGCCAACCGCTGCGAGGTATCGACCGTGCTCAACGTCGAGCTCCGTCGCATCTCGCACATCACCCCCGACTATCGGCGCCTGCTCCCCACACGATGCCAAGGCAGCGAACACGGCAATCAAGCCGATTCGTAAAAGCGCCTCTTGAACGCTTATTTTTTTCTGTAAATGTCGTGGCATTGTCGACACGGCAACGCATCGATGACCATCACGGCTGCGGCGTCTTTTCCGTCCTGTCGCGCGATTCGGGACGCCTTGATCGCATTGCCTGAAAAGTCCTCCATCAACCGTAGAAACCTTGTTTTTTCCTGCCAAGCTCTGGGGAGCGTATCGCCGCCGGGCGTACCTCTCTCAAATACTCCGGTGGCAAGACCAGCCGTCAAAGAAACGACTTCCAGATGCACCGCGAAACTATCCTCGGGTATGGTCCCCGAAAGAATTTGACCAATCGCTGATGTTTGCGCATCGATGACACGCATCAGTTGCTGGCGGTACGCGATCGGATCGGTAGTCTTGGCCGGTGTTCGCGAAGCTGTTGCCGACTTAGCCGCGGGCTGTCGAAACGCCTCGTGACACCCGACGCAGCCGAGCGCCGTCTTCAGCTCGTTAGCGCCTGGAAGTGACCCCGAGGCCGCCGACGTTGATAGCTGCATCAGCTTCGAGCTCTGACTCTCTGCTCGTTTGGAAAACTCTGACCACTTTTTCCACACGTCAGGCTTTGCATATCCGCCCTCGATACGCGGCTCGAACGCTTTTTTGATCTGGCCCGACGTCAGCGCCAAAGCCCTGAGATGCTGCGCGATTTCGGACTGCGGCACACCCAACTGCGTCGCGGTCTGATAGGCCATCAGACCTTCGTCGAGAGTCTTCATCACCGATTTTCGGTACTCGATCTGTTCGGCGGGCTCAACTGCCCCACTCACCGATGAAAAACACGCCAACAGAATGATCCATCTCATGATCCGCATCGCCCCCTCCATACTCACGGCAGCACCGGAAACTCGTCGGCTAGAACAGTGATCGCACCAAATCCACTGACCTTCGCTTCAATGCCGTGACCTTGAACATCTCCGGGAGTCTCATCGGCTGCAAAGGTGTAGACCGGTCGCCCGAAGTAGGTCCATGCACGAACGGTCGGAACCCCCTCCCCGTACGCGTCCGTTGGCTCGACAAACTGAGGATAGGGAACATCCGCAACCGCCCATGCGCCCATCGATACCGCATCGACGTCAGCAAGAACGGGCTGCCACTCGCGCGCGCAAGCCTTCGCGTCTCCGCAAAGGGCCGACCAGTGCGCAGCGGGGTCACCGACCTCGTCGCAAGACAAACGGTCCGGCACCTGATCATGGCAATACATTGCGTAGAGAGTTCGTCCCCGTGAATCAGCGAACACCCAACCGATCTCAGGTACCGACATGTGCATCGTCAAAAATTTCGGACGTGGACTCGCCGGCTGGACCAGCAACGGTCGCCAACTCTTCGATGCGACGAGCGATTGAACCAGCGACGCCGACGAGTCACCCGTCACTCGGTAAAGAGGCGCTCCACGGAACGCCCACTGTTTTCGGCCGTCGCGACGAACCACCACATCGGATCCGACCGCGATCTCGGGCGCGTACATCGGTACTAAACCCGGCACTAGAGAACTGCGCGACGTCGACGGCGTCAGCAACAACCGACCGTCCTCCGAGGAGGCCAACATCAGTCCGTCAACTTTTCGAATCAGTCTCGTTCCGGATGGTAATCGCAGCGGTATGGGTAACACGCGCCATGCACCGTAACGCGCCATCCCCATCGTCCCGTTAACATCACCCGGCCGTTTATCTCGAGGAGAAAGATAGAGCGGTTGGTCTTCGTAGGCCCACTGACGTCGCCCATCAGGTCGTACGACAATTGACCATGGACCATTGGCTACTGCGTCAGGCATCGCCACGAAAGGCGTCCATTTTTCGAGGCAAGTTCGCCGACTGCTCGCGCGCGGGAGCGGATACCCGTCGGGTCCTCCCGTCTTTTCATAGCGGGCATCGGTACATCCGAATACCCCGTTAGGCGCATCCAGACCATTGACGTAGAGCGTCATGCCGGACGCCGTCACATAAATTGGGCCAACCGAATCCGCCCGTCCAACCGCTAATCCGGTCGGCGGCGGACTCTCGGAAAAATCAGCTTCCACAAGCGGCGATGCGACTACTGGCGCGGCGACACCATCGCTCGCCACACCCGCCGCAATGATCAAAAAAAACAGTACCGCGACAGCTCTCATCATCACGCAAGGATCTCCGTGATCTCGCGCGAGGTCCGCAGGGAGGCCACGCCCCACTCTGCAACCGGAAGCCCCATGACACGCTGAACCGTATAGCCGAGTCGAGTGGCCACGTCACCGCCACCGTCCACATGCAAACCGGTACGCAACCGACCGCCCGCTCTTCCGACGGTGAACATCGGGGTGCCATTGAGAACATGAGTCTTCGCATCCTCGTTGTCCGAGTGTGCATAGACGAGGACATTGTCGATCAGACTGCCCGCGCCCTCGGATTGACGAGCCAAGGCATTGATGAAGTAGGCAAACGCCTTGAACGACTCCCTCAAGAACCATGAACTTTGCAGTTGGATTCCCTGCTTCGAATCGTAAAGTTCTTCGTGAGTGATGTTGTGATGAACGCTGTCGAGACCCTCACGAGTGATCAATGACGCTGAGTTCGAGTAGAGCATGTTGAACACACGCGTCTTGTTACAAGCCAACGCTAGAACGAGAAGATCTGCCATCGCCGTATGCCGCGACTCGACGAGTCGATAGTCCAGCCCAACACCCACTCCCTCCAGATCGCTCGGAGGCTTGGGACAAACGCCCGAGACGTCCGTCGGCGAAAGTTGCCATTCGAGTCGGGTCTCGAGCTCTCGAACCGAGGTCATGAATTGATCTAACTTGGCGCGATCATCAGCGCCGAGCTGGCGACTCAAGCTTCGTGCGTCCTCGGCTACGCCCGAGAGCACGCTCCGACGTAAAAGCATCCTAGGATCCGAGCCGTTTCCAGAATCGCCCGATACGTTCGTAAACATTTTCTGATAGAGATCGACCGCCGAAATTTCCGGGGGATTTACCGAGTCGGAGTCACGGAAGCTGTAGCTATCTCGCGGATTTCCCGTGGCGGCCAAGTTGATCATGCGGAATGGCGTACGTCCCCCGATCGCCTGCGCGATGGGGTTGTCTAGACTTTCTCCGGGTAAATCACTTCGTGACTTGGGAGTTGCCCCGCATCGAAGTGCAACCCACCCTGAGTAATGACAAAGATTAGGATTGGCATCGATCGGAACGGAAAAACCGGTGAACAGATTTAAGTGACGTCGGAAAGGCTCTAATACCGCGATCTCCTCGGGAAAATCGAAATCCGCTCCCGTCTTCGTGGGAACGAACACGCGTCGGTTCATTCCCAGCCCCCAGAACCAAGTGCCGAATCGAACGGGAAGAGCTTGCCCAGTCGCAGCCAATGCCGCCCCGCTATCGGAGAGAAAACAGTTGAGTAAGGGCAACGAAATAGAGACTGCGCTCGAACCTACGAAACCGCGAAGGACGGACCGTCGCGAAAGTTTCGACT
>JBIIHO010000103.1:0-6085 GCA_044235605.1 Steroidobacteraceae bacterium
GAGCGAAACGCCGAAGGCCTGTTTATAAAGCCTCGAAAATTCTTCTCGACCGAAACGATGGTTCTGCGTGCCGTGATGGACAATCTTGAGCGAGCCCATCAACGAGGCGATACGACCCGTGGTGGGCCAGTCGAGCCCGCGCTGCAGACCGAACAACAAACCGCCGCGATAGGCATCACCACAGCCCGTAGGGTCGGCGATTTTTTCCGGTTTCACCGAGGGAATTTGGTGTACGACTCCGTCGGCATGGATGTGCGATCCCTCGGCGCCACGCGTCACGATCAGCGCCTTTACTTTGCTCGCGATGGTCTCGAGCGACCAACCGGTACGTTCGACGAGCAGACTCGCCTCGTAATCATTGACCGCCACCCAACTTGCCTGGCCGATCATGGTGCGTAGATCGTCAGGTCCGAGCAGCGTCATCGCCTGACCCGGATCGAAAATAAACGGGATCCCCTGTTCTGCAAATTGCGCAGCATGATCGAGCATGCCGAGATGACTCTCAGGCGCAACGATGCCGAGACGTATGCCACCGTCCTTCGGCACCTTGTTGACGTGCGCATGATTCATCGCGCCGGGGTGGAAGGCCGTGATCTGGTTGTTATCGGCGTCGGTCGTGATATACGCCTGCGCCGTGTACTCATCGTCGAGTTGACGGATATGGTCGAGCGGCAAACCATTGTCGATCATCCATGCGCGGTACGGTCCGAAATCGGAACCCACCGTCGCCATCACCTTGCCCTCGCCACCGAGGAGCTTCAGGTTATACGCAATGTTGCCGGCGCAACCTCCGAAATTGCGGCGCAGACCCGGGACGAGGAATGCCACGTTCAGCATGTGGATGCGATCGGCGAGGATGTGATCTTTGAAGTGTCCTTCGAAGACCATCACCGTGTCGTAGGCCACCGAACCACAAATGAGTGCCGTCATGTCTATCTCCGCAATAAAACGTTAGCGATCAAACAATACCAGCGCCCAGACGACGCCGAGCATCGCGAAGGACGTGAACACTGCTGCCGACCCAAGATCTTTGGCGAGTCCCGAAAGCTGATGGCGCTCGAGACCGATACGATCGACCGTCGCCTCGATGCCGCTGTTGAGCAACTCGACGATCAGTACAATGAAAATGGGGCCGACGAGCAGCGCTCGCTCGACCCCGTTTTCGCCCAACCACAAGCCGAGCGGGAACAGCACTGCGCACAGCGCAAGTTCCTGCCGGAACGCGGCCTCCTCGCGAAACGCACCGACGTAACCCTTCCAGGTGTTACCAAATGCGTTGACGAGACGGACGAATCCGGTCGGCTTGGGTCTGTCGGTTTTCATCAAGCCGCCGAGTCTACCGGCTTCCAGGTGAGCTCCAGTTGCTTGGCCGCGCGAACGTCATCGAGACGCCGAACCGGCATGGTGTAGGGCGCAGCTTTGAGCTTCGTCGCATCGCTCGAGGCCTCACCGAGGATCGCCACCATGGCGTCGATGAATCCATCGAGCGTCTCGCGGCTCTCGGTCTCCGTCGGCTCGATGAGCAGACACTCGGGAACGAGTAACGGAAAGTAGGTCGTCGGCGCGTGAAATCCGTAATCGAGCAGTCGCTTGGCGATATCCATGGCCGTCACGTTGAGCTCCTTGGCCTGACGCTTCATCGTGATGATGAACTCGTGGCTCGCTCGACGATTCGGGTAGGCGAGATCGAAGCCGGCGGCGCGAAGGCGTGCCATGACGTAGTTGGCATTGAGCGTCGCAAACTCACCGACGCGGCTCATCCCCTCGCGACCGAGCATTCGCATGTAGATGTACGCACGCAGCAGCACACCCGCATTGCCCATAAACGCAGAGAGTCGGCCGATGGACTGCGGTCGATCGTTTTCGGTGAGCCAGCGATATCCCTCGCCTTCACGACCGACCACAGGCACCGGAAGGAAGGGTTCGAGTCGGGCGCTCACGCCCACCGCACCGGCACCCGGACCGCCGCCGCCGTGCGGCGTCGAGAAGGTCTTGTGCAAGTTCATGTGAATGACGTCGAAGCCCATATCGCCCGGACGTACCTTGCCGAGAATCGCGTTGAGATTCGCGCCGTCGTAATAAAGCAGACCGCCGGCGCCGTGAACGATGCGCGCGACCTCTTCGATCTTCCGCTCGAAGACACCGAGCGTCGACGGATTGGTGAGCATGATGCCTGCCGTGTTCGGACCCACTGCTTTCTTGAGGGCCTCGATATCGACATCACCCTCGGCATCGACCGGAATCTCGCGCACGATACAACCGCACATGGTCGCCGTTGCGGGATTCGTGCCGTGGGCAGCCTCGGGAACGATGATCTCGTTGCGCGCCAAATCGCCGCGTGCGCGGTGATAGGCCCGAATCATCGCCACGCCGGCGAACTCGCCATGAGCTCCGGCCATGGGATTGAGAGACACGGCTTTCATACCGGTCACCTCTTTGAGCATCTCCTGCAGCTCGAACATGCACGAGAGGAACCCCTGACCCTGAGTATCCGGTGCGAGCGGATGCCGCGAGAGAAACTCCGGCAGCATCGCGTACTGGTTACAGGCCTTGGGGTTGTACTTCATCGTGCACGAGCCGAGCGGATAGAAGTTCGTGTCGATCGAGAAGTTGAGCTGCGAGAGACGCGTGAAGTGACGAACGACGTCGAGTTCGCTCGCTTCGGGCAGCATCGGCTTGCTCTTGCGACGCAGTGCGGCAGGCACCGCACCCAAAGCCTCTTTCGAGGCCGATGACACGGCACCGCGCAACGCCGGCGGATGCTGAGCTTCGGCACCGCGGCCGTCACGTGAATATTCGAAGATCGATTTTTCGAGAATTTGATTCATGGCTTACTCCGGTGGCGTCCGCACTCAGGCGGCGCGCACGGCCTGCAACGCCGAACCGAGCGCGTTGGCGTAGCGCTCGATATCGCCGTCGGTCTTGGTTTCGGTGGCGCAGACGAGGATGGCCGAGCCGAGCTCGGGGTAATCGCCCGACAGATCGACGCCACCCAAAATGCCCTGCGACTCCAGCTCGCGCAGCACCGCTGCAGCGGGCCGGTCGAGCAGAAGCACGCTCTCGTGGAAGCGCGGACCCGTGAACGCCTGTCGCACCCCACGCTGCCGACCGAGGGCCGCCACGAGCTGATGAGTACGCGCCATACTGGTCTCCGCTACCTGCGCGAGCCCCGCCGGACCGATGAGGCTCATGTAGATCGTCGCCGCCGTCATCAACAAGCCCTGGTTGGTGCAGATGTTGGACGTCGCCTTGCCGCGACGAATGTGCTGCTCGCGCGCTTGCAGCGTGAGCGTGTAGCCATGACGGCCTTCGAGATCGACGGTACGACCGACGATACGACCCGGCATGGATCGCACATACTCCATACGCGTCGTCATGAAACCGAAGTAAGGTCCGCCAGAGGAGAGCGGCACACCGAGCGGCTGACCCTCACCCACGCAGATGTCCGCACCCTTGCTACCCCACTCACCCGGCGGCTTGAGTAGCGCGAGCGAAGTCGGGTTAACAGCGGCGATCACGAGCATGCCCTGCTCGTGCGCCCAGTCGGTGAGCGCGTCGACGTCTTCGAGCTGACCAAAGAAATTGGGCTGCTGGATGACCATCGCTGCAATGTCCTGACCGGCGAATGCGGCGAGTGCGGCGAAGTCGATGCACCCCGTCTCGCGCTGATAAGGCACAGTCTCGAAGCGCAAACCCTGATTGCCGGCCGTGCTCACCGCAACGCGGCGATAGTTGGGATTGACCGTCGAGGGAACGAGAACGCGCAGGCTCTTCGACTTGCGATGCGCTCGCACGGCCATCAGCGCCGCTTCGGCAACGGCGGAGCCACCGTCGTAAAGCGATGCGTTCGAGACCTCCATGCCGGTCAAGCTCGAGATCATGGTCTGGTATTCGTGGATGAGCTGCAGCGTGCCCTGGCTCGCTTCGGCCTGATAAGGCGTGTACGCGCTGTAGTACTCACCGCGCGTCGTGATCGCCCACACCGCCGATGGGATGTGATGCTCGTAGGCGCCGGCGCCGAGAAACGACAACGGACGGCCGTCCTGTCGAGCGCGTTCACTCATCAGTCGACCAATCTCCATTTCGGAAAGGCCTTCGGGAATACCGGCGAGACCTTGAACTCGCAGGTTTTGCGGAATCTCGTCAAAGAGCTCGTCGATCGACTTCGCGCCGATCGTCGCCAGCATCTCGCGGACGTCCGCTTCGGTATGCGGGATGAACGGCATGTCAGCCCCCCTCCGCCGCAAGCACGGCCGAATATGCGTCAGCCGAGAGCAAGCCCTCGAGAGCGGACGCGGAGGCCGGCTTCACGCGAATCATCCAACCCTTGCCATAGCAGTCTTGGTTGATGAGTTCGGGCGTCGAAGCCAGCTCGGCATTGCACTCGACCACCGTGCCGGCGATCGGCGCATAGACATCGGAGGCCGCCTTTACCGATTCGACGACGGCGCAGGCCGTACCTGCTTCGAGCGTGCGACCGGCTTCGGGGACTTCGACGAATACGAGATCGCCGAGTGCGTGCTGTGCATGATCGGTGATGCCAATCTCGACGAGACCACTCGGCAACAAGCGCGCCCACTCGTGGCTCTTGGCGTATTTCAGGTCGGCAATGACTTGACTCATGGATAGGCTCCTAGATAACGAAATCGTGAAATCTTTGAAAAAACTCAGAGTGTGATCAGTACGCGTCCGTTACGGACGAAGGGCAGCTTGACCACGCGTGCCGGCAGTAACTTGCCGCGGATATCGACCTGTACGGACTGACCCGTGCCGCTCGGCACCCGCGCAAAAGCGATGGACCGCTCAAGGGTCGGCGAGAACGTACCGCTCGTCACTTCGCCCTCGCCGACGCCGGGGACGACGACTTTCTGATGCGAACGCAGCACGCCTCGATCTTCGAGCACGAGGCCGACGAGTTTGTGCGAAGGACCGCCCGACGCCTTGAGATCCGTGAGGGCCTGACGACCCACAAAGTCGCGTGTCGCAGGCTCGAAGGCGACGGTCCAGGTGAGGCCCGACTCGAGCGGATTGCGGGTGTCGTCCATGTCGTTACCGTAGAGATTCATGCCGGCCTCGAGGCGCAGGGTGTCGCGTGCGCCGAGTCCGCAAGGCGCAACACCTGCCGCAACGAGAGCGCGCCACGTGGAGGGCGCTTCCTCGATAGGCAGCACCACCTCGAAGCCGTCTTCGCCGGTGTATCCGGTGCGGGCGACAAACCACTCGCCACACACGCGACCATTGAAGGGCTCGAGCGCCAGGGTCGGGCCACGATCTTCCGGATCGAGCAACTCGGCGACGATCGCGCGGGCCTTGGGGCCCTGCACGGCGATCATGGCTAAATCGACGCGCTCAATGATTTCGAGGTGCTGAGCCGACTCGCGAGCCTGAGCGCGCATCCAGGCGATATCGGAGTCGCGGGTCCCGGCGTTGACGACCACACGAAACCACTGCTCGTTCATAAAATAGACGATGAGATCGTCGAGCACTCCGCCGTTCTCGTTGAGCATGCAGCTGTAGAGCGCCTTGCCCTCGACCCGGAGCTTGTCGACGTCATTGGCGAGCAGGTATCGCAAAAAGGCGCGGCTATCGCGCCCACGCACGTCGACCACACACATGTGTGACACGTCGAACATGCCGGCATCGCGACGTACCCGGTGGTGCTCTTCGATTTGGGAGCCGTAATTGACCGGCATGTCCCAACCACCGAAGTCGACCATGCGAGCGCCCTGCTCGACATGAATTCCGTAGAGAGGTGTCTTGCGTCCCATGCCGTCATCCTCGAGTCCGTGAGGCCACCACCCGGCCAAAAAAAAAGGGCGGCAGGAGCACTGAAGCCCCTGCCGCCCCTCTGTCCATGTACCTGAGAGATCGGGCCCGCCTCGATCGACGCGCCGCTCCCCTTCGGTGGACCGGTCGCAGCCACAGGGGCGACGAGCGATCACTCTCCAGAATTCGCCTGCGACCTGCCGTTCTTTTGCCTGAGCGTTTCCGGGCGGAAACTTGCGCCTTCGGCGCCCCTCGGTCTGTCGGGGGTCTCTCCGGCGAGGTCGGGTTACGCGAACGAGGCGATAATAGCAGCGGCTGC
>JBIIHO010000004.1:0-18811 GCA_044235605.1 Steroidobacteraceae bacterium
ACCCGGTGACGATGGAAACGGCATCTGGCGCTGCGTATTTCCGACTCGGCCCGACGAGAACGAGCAGGATTTATTGGATACTGCGCGAGCAGCAGCGCGCCTCGCGGACTTTGTTCCCGAGAGCGTGACGGGACGCGTCCTACACGTGAATCTATACGCGGTGCACCAACGCGTGGCTACCACGTATCGAAAGGGCCGCGTTCTCCTCGCAGGAGATGCCGCACACATCAATAACCCACTCGGGGGGATGGGGCTCAATTTCGGTATCCACGATGCGCACTCGCTCGCCGGATATCTCGTCGAGGTCTTTGAGAGTGGTCGTGACGCGCTGCTCGATCGATATGATCGACAAAGGCGTACCGTTGCCGAGCGTTATCTTCAGGCGCAAACCATCGCAAACAAGCAGTTACTCGAGGAAACCGATGTCGCTCGTCGTGCCGCTCGCCAGATGGAGATGCGGGCGATCGCTGCAGATCCCGATCAAGCACGGGAGTATCTTCTCCGGACCGCCATGATCGAAGGGCTGAGAGCAGCGGCATCGATCGACTGACAAAGGCGCTACAATCGTTCCTGTTGGAGTATCACGGCGCTTCGGGGGTCTTGGCTAAGTGACAACTTGGAAAAAAAGGACGCTGATCGTCGTAGCCGCATTCGTGGTGATCGTCGGTCTGTTCACCTTGGAGTTCATGTCCTTCGGCGGACAGTTTCGCGATCTCCACGTCCAGTCGCCCGGCGCCTGCTCCACGCTCCCCCTCGACGCCAGTGCGGAAGATATTCAGATCGATCGAAATCGCAGTATCGCGTACCTGTCCTCTCTCGACCGTCGCGGACTCGTCGAGGGAAAAATGGTCGAGGGGACCGTGCTGCAGGTCGATCTCGTCGCTGACCCACTTAGAGCCGAACCCGCTCTCTCTTCGGCACCCGTCGGTTTCAGGCCTCACGGTATGTCGCTCTACCGCATGGGCGATGGCAAACAGCGTTTGTTCGTGATCAGTCATCCGGAAGGTGAAGAGCACGTCATCGAAGTTTTCGAGCAGAATGCGGATAACCGATATGCCCACGTAGGCTCGATACGCGATCCGTTGCTCGTATCTCCAAACGCCATCGTTGCAGTGGGTCCTCAGCAGTTTTATGTCGCCAACGATAAAGGCGATACCGGCTTCCTCGGTCGAATCGCTGAATCTTTGTTCCGATCAGGCTTTTCTAAGGTTGTTTATTTTGATGGCGAGTCGATGCGAGTCGAAGCCGAAGGGCTCAAAAGCGCAGTCGGAATGGGGCTGTCTCCCGATGGCCTCACGGCCTACGTCGCCGAAACACTCGGCAAAAGAGTTTCGGTCTACACCCGAAACCCGCTGACGGGAGAGCTGACCTTCAAGCAGCACATTGAGCTCGACGGCTCGCCAGATAACATTAATGTTGATGCCGATGGAGCGCTGTGGATCGCTATGCACGCGAAGCTCGTCGATTTGATCCGACATTTCGGTGATGCTACGCATCATGCCCCAACCACTATTCTTCGTAATGCGGCTGGCACCACGACTGCGATCTACGTCAACGACGGATCCGCTATTTCTGCCGGAAGCGTCGGTGCAGCCTTCGGCGGTCGCCTGTACATCGGCTCGATCACGGAACCCCAATTGCTGATTTGTAGAATGCGTTGAGTTGGACGGGAGATCAGATCATGAGTATGAACCGTCGTGAATTCGTCGTATCAACCGCAGTATCAGCCGCGATCGCAGGGGTCGCTACTCGCGCGTACGCATCAGCCTCCAAAGAGCCCGATGTAATCGTCATCGGTGCCGGCCTCTCCGGTCTCGAGGCTGCATTGACTCTCGAGGAGAACGGCCTCTCCGTCCTTGTTATCGAAGGTCGTAATCGCGTTGGCGGCCGGGTCTATACGCTGTTCGATCTCCCCGGGTATCCCGAAGTTGGCGGCAATACCATCGCCAACGCCTACGGTCGCTGCATCGCGGCGGCCGCACGCCACAAGATCGAGGTCGTCAATCTCGCACCTCGGCTCTTTGCCAATCGTGCAGGTCAGGAGTTATTCATCGGCAATGAGCGTATTGCGCTCAAAGACTGGGCAGCACATCCGAGAAATCCTTTTTCCGGAGAGCTGCGAAAGTTGCCGCCGTGGAGCTGGGGCGATGCAATGTTCAGGCAGCATATGCCGTTCCGGGATCTCGGGAATTGGTACGATCCGAAACACGCCCAGCACGACATCTCGGTTCACGACTTTCTGAGTGCTCACGGCGCCACCGATGACATGATCCGTCTCGGCTTCGACACCAATATCGCCTACGGCACCACGGCGCGTGATGTATCACTGCTTCAGCAAGCATTCGCAGACCATTGGATGGCAGTCAATCGCGGGGCTGTCACGGCATTTTCGCGAACGGGCGCATCGAACGTCTCTACCGGAGTCCCCGCAGGCGGCGTGCCGCCAGGCGTTTTGATCGGTTCGTTCAAGGGCGGTAACCAGCGACTGCCCATGGCAATGGCCAAAAAACTCAAAGGCGATTTGTTACTGAATCAGCGCGTCACTGCAATCGACGTGACCGACCAGGGCGCGAAGGTCACCTGCGGCGATGGTCGTACGTACAAGGCCAAAGCAGTCGTCTGCTCCATGCCGTTCTCGACGCTCCGACACGTCGCGATAGATCCGCTGCCAGAGCCTCTTCAGTACAAAGCGATTCAGTCTCTCGGCTACATTCCGATCACTCAATATCACCTGATTGCCAAGCGCCCGTTTTGGCTGGACGATGGATTATCGCCATCAATGTGGACCGACGGACCGCTCGGTATGGTGCTCGCTCAAAGATTCGGGAAAACCGATGACGAAGTGACGAGCCTCACTGTGTGGGCTCGCGGCCTTAATGCCCAGTATCTCGACCGTCTCGGACCAGAAGAAAGCTCGCGCCTCATCGTCTCCGAATTTGAGCGACTGCGCCCGGCGTCAAAGGGCTTGCTTCGGGTTGCAGCGGTTCATTCGTGGAGCACCGACCCGTTCTCGGCGGGCGACTGGGCAATCTTTCAGCCCGGGCAAGTCCGAGAACTACGCGCATCCATCGCAAAGCCGCATAAGCGCCTCTTCTTCTGCGGCGAACACACGGCTGTCGGCAGCCGTGGCATGGAAGGCGCTTTCGAGTCGGCGGAGCGTGTTGCGCTAGAAGTACTAGCCTCGAGTTAAGCGCGACGCTCGATCAAAGATTTCCGCCAGCGCCACGCCATTGTGGCTTGGGATAAGGATCTTCGTTGACCGGCTTCGGCTTCACGGTCGATCGTGATCGCCAGACGATCAACCACCAGAAGCCGAAGAACGAGAGCGTCATCCAGCAAAACTCATGCATGCCCCACGTCTCGATGCCGTAACGAGCGAGCTGCTCAAACATGATGAACGCCACGGTATAAACAACCGCAGCGATCAATGCACTGAATTTCCAGCCGCTCGAGCGCTGTCTTCCACGAATCGCGATCGTCCACCACGCCACGAGAAAGAAAACGGTATAAAGATTGATGAGCCAGAGCCAGAATGGCGATTGCTGAAAGTAGTGGTTGACCCAAAATGCACCCGCGCCAAAGAAAGAGAGCAGTACGTAACGCCATTCATCGAGCGGTTCTTTCAGGATTCGTTGCCAGAGCACTACGAGAAACGCATAAGCAGTCCAGGTTCCGAACAGCAGTTCGTAGAACTGAACCTTGCCTTGCCAGGCGTCTTCGAGCGGCGGCATCCACATATTCAATTCCCCCTTTCGACCGTGGCGGAGTCGACGATAGCGGCGACGGTTCTGAGAATGCCAAATCCTTCGTTTCCGATGGCCGACTGACGGAATCTATAAACCGGAGTATCCTCGCGGCAACGGGGGACTTATGTTGAATGCCACGATAACGGGCTGGGGCAAATGTCTGCCACCGGCCGTACTCACCAACGCCGATATCGCGACCTTCCTCGAGACGACGGACGAGTGGATCACCTCTCGAACCGGAATCAAGGAGCGTCGGGTGTCGCATGTCTCGCTTGGCGAGATGGCCTACGTCGCCTCGGCTCGCGCCCTCGCTTGCGCCGGCCTCGAAGGGAAAGACCTCGATCTCATCGTCTTCGGCACGACGACACATGATGATCAATGTCCGAACATGGCCTCGGGCCTGCAACGTCGACTCGGGGCCGACGGCTGCGGTGCGATGGACGTCAACACCGCCTGCACGAGTTTTCTCTACGGGCTATCGACCGCCGCAGCGATGATCAAAAGCGGTGTCGTTCGCAATGCGCTCGTTGTCGGCGGTGAGCTGATCTCGCCCTACATGGACTGGAACGATCGCAACGTGTCGGTACTGTTCGGTGACGGTTGTGCGGCCGTCATCTTGCAAGCCACCGAAAAAAACGAAGGCTTGATGCTCGAAAAGCTCGGTTGCTACGGCGAGTCTCGAGAGATCCTGCGTATCCACGGCATAGGCGGTGCCTATGTTCATCAGGGACGTATGCTCGGTGCCACCGAATGGCAGTTCGAAGGCCAAGAGATTTTCAAGAAAGCCGTAAACGGCATGGGCCTCGCGAGCGAAGACGTCCTGACCCGTGCGGGACTTACTGCCGACGATGTGAATCTTGCAGTTCCGCACCAAGCCAACCTGCGCATCATCGAGGCCGTGGCCAAGCGTGCCGGTGTTCCCATGGATCGCGTCTACGTCAGTGTGAGTCGATACGGCAACATGTCCGCTGCGACTGTTCCGGTTGCGTTGTGCGAAGCCATCGAAGATGGTCGGGTGAGCTCTGGGTCATTGCTGTTAATGCCCGCATTCGGCGGAGGGCTCACGTTCTGTGCGCATCTGCTGCGTTGGGGTGAACGTGTGACGCCGATCGCGATCAGTGATGTCGATCTTCCTCCTGCCGAGCGCTCGGCACTTGAGATGGTTCAGCGTTATCGTGCGTCACGAGGGGCTGGCTGGGCATGACCGCCGATCCGAGGCGACGGATGCTGCCCGTCGTTGCGATGGCGTTGTTCATCGACTCGATGGGCATCGGCATCATCATCCCCGTTGCGCCACAACTCGTCATGCAACTGTCGGGGGCGTCGCTTGCAGACGCCGCGCCTATCGCAGGCTGGCTAACTCTTGCCTATGCATCGATGCAATTTATTTTCTCTCCGATCCTCGGCAATCTCAGCGATCGATACGGAAGAAAACCTATTCTCCTCGCTTCGCTCGCAGCGCTATCCGTGGACTATGTGCTCATGGGTCTCGCCCCGACACTCGCATGGCTGTTCGTTGGACGAATCATTGCAGGCATCGCAGGGGCGACGTTTTCAACAGCAAATGCCGTAGTGGCAGATATCATTCCTCCCGATCAACGCGCTAAATATTTTGGTCTCAATGGAGCAGCCTGGGGTATGGGCTTCATCGTAGGCCCGGTCGTCGGAGGTTTGCTCGGCGGCTACGGGCCGCGAATTCCTTTTTTTGCAGCAGCCGTCTTTACTGCAATCAACTTCCTGATCGCCGTGGCAGTTCTCAAAGAAACCTTACCCGAGGCGCAGAGGCGTGCGTTCTCTGCGCGTCGGGCCAACGTGCTGGGCGCGATCAAATCCATGCGCGCGATTCCAGGTGCAGCATTACTACTCTTCGTGCTGTTTATGTATCAGATCGGACACGACACGCTACCCTCCACTTGGACATGGATGACGATGGCGAAATTCGGCTGGGGCGAACGCGAGATGGGAATTTCACTCGCGGTTCTGGGGTTAGGTACGGCAGTCGTACAAGGCGGTCTCGTAGGTATATTCACCCGCAAGCTTGGTGAACATCGCTCGGCACTCATCGGCCTATCAGCGGGCTCAATCGGTTTTCTGGGATATGCCTTATCGACGGAATCCTGGATGTTGTTCGCCAGCGTTCCGGTTGCCTGCCTGATTGGTCTCACCATGCCCTCGATTCGAGCGATTCTCTCGCGACAGGTGCCAGCCAACGCTCAAGGGGAACTTCAGGGCGCAATCTCCGGCATCGTGAGCTTCACAGCGCTCGTCACGCCGTTCACGATGACTCATCTTTTCAGCTTATCGATGGAGAAGCTGCAGTTCCCAGGCGCGCCGTTCATCGCAGCCGCAGTCTCGCTGGCTGTCGGTGCCGTACTCTTCTCGCGCAGTCGATTCAGCGCCGCGAACGTACCCAGATAGCAAATACCAGTAGAAAGACGTTAGCTCCGGCCATGATGATGAACGGAGAGCCGGGGCGCCACTCGTCGAAGGTGTAGCCGCCAATCTTGGAGATGGCGAGGATACCGAGGGCGCCAAAGAAACCCACCATACCGATCACGGCACCGCGAATCGCACTCGGCGCTTCCTGAGCGATGAGCACCTGCGAGGCCAGGATGCCGCTCGCCTGACCGATACCGAGCATCGCTGCCGCACCGAACGCTAAACCGCCTAACGCAGGATCGGGCGTAAATCCCATCCAGCCATATCCGATAACGGAAAGTACCGTGGCGATGATGACGAGGGTTACTCGATTAACTTTATCGGCCATCCAACCGAAGATCGGCGCCCAAAGCATGGCCGAGCCTTGCACTATTCCGAATAACGCACCCTGACGCGACGACGCTTCAGCAGCGGTCGCACCATCAGCGATGGCGGCCGTTTGCACCCACAACGACAAAAACAGCGCAACGATCACGAGATCGGCGCGAGCCGCGAACGACGCAGCATAAGCTAATGCGATACGAGGCTGACGACCCGCCGCGATGCCTTGAGTCATCAAAGTCCGTAACGGCAGTCGCTCGGCCACCTGATCGGGTCGTCCCGGCTTGAGGCCGATCATGACGAGTGCGCTCACGACACATACGGCAGCGATAGTGAGATAAGCGAATCGCCCCGCTTCGGTCTCCGTAGCGCCGAAGCCTTGATAGAAAGACGGCAAGCGCGTGAGTACGGCGAAAAACAACAGTGCGCCGACGGCGTTGAGAAAGAACGAAATTCCGGTCAGCTTGCCGCGATCGGCATCGACGGGATAATCGGCAAGGACCGTCGCCAACATACCGCCGAGCGCTGCGATGCCGACTGCGTAGATGAGTCGGTAGATCAATAACTGCCCGACATCGTTTGCGAATGGATACGCAGCATAGGCCAGCGCCGTGATGAGAAACCCCGTGATGTAGACGACTCGTCGCCCCACTCGATCGGACCAGGCTCCGAATAATCCGACGCACATCAAGGTGATGATTTCCTGCCAGAACTGCAGGTCTCCAGACACGCTGCCGCGCTGCTCGACTGGCACACCGATATTCACTTCGAGCAGATAGGGCTGAAGAGTTGTCGCATAAGTGAAAATGCCAATGCTGACGAACGCCGCCCAAAGATACGCACCGACGTGTCCGCGGGTGACTCCGGGCATCAGGCGAACTGGGCCGAATTTGACGCCAGCGGATTGGTCACTCATGAAGGATCTCCAAGATCAACGAAACATCCAGAAAGAGGGATAGCGGGCATGCATCCTTGCATCGAGACCATGCCATTGACCGGTTGGCCAAATTACGAAAGGAAGGAACATCAGCGCGAGCACGATCAGTGAGGCGTCATAGTACCCACCGATCGCAAAAGAAAACATCATGAGCATTGCGCCCACCGCAGCACTACGCGTCATGAAGCCGAACAACAACCCTGCTGCGATGAAGGTTTCACCCCAGCAAACGAGCCAAGCAAGGGGTTGATAGTAAGGAAGTCCGACATTCTCGATGAACCAGGCCCCGAAGGATTCCGGATCGATCTCTTCGAGCCGCTGCATGAAGATCTGCGACAAACGATCGGTCGTGATGTATTGCTGGCGCCATTTATTTACGGCTGCACCAAGAAAAAAAAGAGCGAGCAAGTACCGGAGGGCGAGTAAGGCGACACGACCAGCGCTGAGTTTCTGGCGTTCGTTCACGGCGCTCTCCCGGCGGGCAAATCACGTCCGAGCATCGCGCGCACCCAGGCGTAGCCTTCGCGGCGAGGCAGCGTGCGGCACTGCCCTTGCAACTCACCGGTGGGTGTCCGCCACTCACCGTTACGCATGTCGACTATAGAATCTGGCAGCTGGATGAGCCCTGCGGCCGCGTCGATGCGCGCTTTGCCGACGACGCTCGAGACCCGACGACGTTCGCCCTGATTTTCATAGACGGACAGAGGTCGGACGTCAGTCGTCTTGCGACGGACTAATTGAACGAGGTAGTCCCAGATCGTCGCAATCTGCGCCCAAAAGCTTTTCTCGCGAAGTCGGTAAAGACGATAGGAATCAGCCTGCGGTGTAACGCCAGAGACTTCGCACCGAAGGAAGTCGTCACAGGTACTGCATAACAAATTGATACGGATCTGAAGAGACTCGGGTGGAAGCGGCGAGGGCCCGCGATCGCAACCAGCGACCAACAATAGCGCTGCAATGAGCATCGTCTGGCCGAGACGGGTCGATTTCATGACTCGTAGAAGTGTCACCCGACGATTTCGGTCGGCGCTGCCCGCCAAGTCAACTTTGAGCGATAAAAGCGTGTACCTTGCGGACAGAGGAGGTCCAAAGATGGCTTCAAATTCTTCCTTCTGTACGTTGGCGGCCGGCTTGCTACTGTCTGGCTGCTCTTTTGCTCCGGTCACTTCAATTGTTCCCGCGAAGACCACCGACAACTTTTGCGTCGAGGCGCAGGCCACCATCGTTGGCTCGAAAGTCGAGGCGCGGAACGAGATCCATACGGACGTGGCCGCTTTCACCAAGTCAAAACCTGTCGCTCGTCCCCTCGTCACGACCCAATACATCTGGCCAGAGAGCGCCGAACCGGGCGCGTCGCCGATGATGGTGTCATGCAAAATGAAGACGGCAGATCATCTCGTTAGCGAGTACGGCGCTGAAGCTGCGGGTGTCGATATTGGTTGCAGCGGCGTGAACGCCCTGACTTTGCAGCGTGTTCTCGACTCCATGACTCCGGCCGAACGCCGGCGCGCACTGTTCGACGGTGGAAAAAAGGTGGTGTTAGATACAGATATCGTGACTGCGATGGGCCCTATTTGGCTTGAGCCTTACGCGATGGCCCGAGTCGACGAATCGGGCTACCTTCGGCTGCAAGCGAAAGCCATGCGCAACGATTGGCTCGATCCGCGCTATCAAGCTGCGCCCCCACAGTTTCGGGGCACCCGTTACTGTCATCTCGTAGCGCCAGAATATTTGCGTCGGATACTACTCGGCGAGGCCAAACCCGTCAGCGCATCGTGACGAACTCTTCTGCGCTCGTCGGATGAATGGCGATGGTGTCGTCAAAGTCTCGCTTAGTCGCGCCCATCTTCACGGCTACGGCAAAGCCTTGAAGCATCTCGTCGGCACCTGCACCGATAACGTGACAGCCGACGACTCGCTGCTCCGGACCCACCGTAACGAGTTTCATTTCGGCGCGCGGCTTGCGCGACGTGAGTGCGTGATACATCGGCACGAACCCTGAAGTGTAGACCTTCAAAGATTCTGCTCCGTAGCGGTTCCGGGCTTCCTGTTCGCTGAGACCCACCGTACCGATCGGTGGATGACTGAAAACCACCGTCGGAATGTTCGAGTAATCGAGATGGCGCTCGGTCATACCTCCGAAGACTCTGTCGGACAGTCGGCGACCTGCGGCGATTGCCACGGGTGTCAGTAAGGCGCGCCCGGTGACGTCCCCGATAGCATAGATGCCCCCGACATTGGTTTGCTGAAATCGATCGACAGCGATGTGGCCTGAATTGTCTAAGTTCACGCCTGCACAATCGAGGCCTATCCCCTCGACCATCGGGTCACGACCAATGGCCCAAACAACGCAGTCGAAGGCACCGAGGATGCGTCCGTCGGTCGTCAGCAAACGTAACGCTCCATCGGCATCACGTTCGAGCGCGCGAGGCGTCGCATTCGTTTCGATTATTGTTCCCTCATCACGCATGATTTTCATGAGCGTATCGCCAAGCATACTGTCGAAGTGACGCAGCACGTGCTCGTGACGAATAACGAGCGATACCCGACTGCCGAGGCCCGAAAAAACGCCTGCGAGCTCGACGGCGATGTAACCGCTACCCACGACTGCGACGCGAGTCGGCTTTTTTTCGAGAGCGAAGAATCCGTCGGAGGTGATCCCGAACTCAGCACCTGGAATGACAGGTACGGAGGGTCGACCGCCCGTCGCGATCACGACGTGAGGAGCCTCGAGTGTTTCGTCACCGACCCGCACCTCACCTACTGCGGTGAAGCGGCCATGTCCTCGTAGGAGTTCGATTTTTTTGTTTGTGAGATTGCGCTCATAGATGCTGTTGAGTCGGTGGATGTAGGCCTCGCGAGCCTCGCGAAGCGCACCCCAATCATGGTCGCGCAGCTCTAGATCGAACCCGTAGTGAGCCGCATCGTGCGCTGCGTGAGCGATCTGGGCAGCATTCCACATCACTTTTTTCGGAACGCAGCCCACGTTGACGCAGGTCCCCCCGAGGCGCGCGGACTCGATGAGTGCCACTTTGGCGCCGTACTCCGTCGCACGCTGCGCACAGGCGAGTCCGCCGCTGCCGCCGCCGATCACCACTAAATCGAATTTTCTTGTCGTCATGACCGAATCGTACACGGCGTCCCGATCTCTTGCTGCGGGGAGCATGACCATTTCGTCATCCGTGCATTACCCTAGAGCCATGACCAAGACCACCATCGCCACCTGGAACGTCAATTCCCTGAGGGTTCGACTACCGCAGCTTGCCGAATGGCTCGCTGCCGCGAGGCCAGACATCGTCGCGCTGCAAGAAACCAAGATTCCGGACGCTGATTTTCCGACGCACGACATTGCCAACCTTGGATACGAAGTCGTCTTCAGCGGTCAGCGGACCTACAACGGTGTCGCCATGCTCTCCAAAAAACCGTTAAAGGTAATCGCCACCACTATCCCGGGATTCGAAGATGAACAACGTAGGGTGCTCGCTGCGGAAACCGACGGACTGCTGGTTCTCGACCTCTACGTTCCGAACGGTCAAGAGCCGGGCTCAGACAAATACGCCTACAAACTTCGTTGGCTCGAAGCGCTAGACGGCTGGCTACGGGGCTCCCTACTCAAGAATCGTGATGTCATCGTCCTTGGCGACTTCAATATCGCACCGGAAGATCGTGACGTGCATGATCTTGCTGCGTGGGTCGGCAACGTACACGTCAGCGAACCGGAGCGTGCAGCTTATCGAAAACTGCTCGACGCCGGTCTCGTAGATGTCTTCAGAAATTTTGATCAGCCCGAGAAGTCTTTCAGTTGGTGGGATTACCGTGCAGCGGCCTTCCGACGGAATCACGGATTGCGAATCGATCTGATCCTCGCGACGACTACTTTGGCAACAGGTTGTGTCGCCTCTTACATCGATCGTGAACCACGCCGAGCAGAACGCCCATCAGACCATACGCCGGTGATTGCCGAGTTCCACAGAGAGTGATGCGGCGGGGGCGGGTGCGACATCGGCAACGAAGCGATGATGTAATTCCTCGATACGCGACAGCACTAACTCGCGTCCTTCAATCGATGAAGATTCGATGGTGCGTGACAGGACTTCGGGAGTCAGCTGGTTCAGGTATCGCGTCGCGAGCGGTGCGAAACTGAGATGCCAAGGCTCGGGGCTGACACCGCGCGGCCCCCCTCCTCTAGTTGGCTCAACATAGGGTCGGAAGAATCCGAATCGATGCATATTTGCGTCTAGCCATGATGTGAGCGACGCGAAGGGTCCATCGCTCGCATATTCTTCGGGGACCAACTGCAGTCGAGATCGCTCGGGCATCGCGACGGCGTCGAAAACGTCGAAGTCCGTGCCCCAGTGGTGCCGACTTGCGCCAGGCAACGCCGACCACAGAAGAATTGCATCGACTCGCTCTTCGGGCGAAAGCGACGTCGAATCGAGCTGACGGCCCGCTCGGTCGAGGAGCGGTCGTTCGCCTCGAAACTTCCCATTCCAAATGGACAGCTGGCGATCGAAATCCCGGAATGACGAGGCGGCTTGCAAATCGAGACCCATCACTCGCGCAGCCTCTCGCATGGCGAGGAAGGCTGACATCGCCTCTCGATGGAGGGTGCAGCTGATATCGGTTGCTTTGATGACATGCGTGCGACTCCGGCCGGTGAGCTCGAGCTCATTCAGCGAGTCAGAGAAATTTTGCGCAGGCCGCATGAGCGGCGAGCATACACGTACAATCGCGCCCGTGATTCATCTACGCAATATCCAACTTCGTCGCGGTCCAGATCCACTGCTCGAGAACGTATCCGTCAGCATTCTTCGCGGCGAAAAAGTCGGGCTTGTCGGGCGGAACGGCTGCGGCAAATCGTCTCTGCTCGCCTTGTTGCGCGGGGAGCTCGCTCCCGACCGCGGCGAATTCGAGCTTCCCGGCAAGCTTTCCGTGGCGTCGGTCGCGCAAGAGTTGCCGCACTCACAGCAACCGGTCATCGAACACGTCATCGACGGCGATGCCGCGCTGCGAGCCTGCGAGCTCGAACTCGCGGAAGCGGAGCAATCGGACGATGGCATGCGTCACGCTAATCTGCTCGGAGAGTACGATGCGCTTGGCGGATATACGGCTCGGACCCGCGCCGCCGAATTACTCGACGGCCTCGGCTTCGACCCGGCCGCCATCGACCGACCCATCGCAGATTTTTCCGGTGGTATGCGAATGCGTGCAAATCTCGCTCGCGCACTCATGTGTCGCTCTGATTTGCTGCTTCTCGACGAACCAACCAACCATCTCGACCTCGATGCGGTTCTCTGGCTTCAAGACTGGCTGCAGTCGTATCCGGGAACGCTCATACTGGTCTCACACGATCGAGACTTCCTCGACGCGATCATCGGCCGCGTGCTGCATATCTCGGCGAAGCGCATAGACAGTTACACCGGAAACTTCAGCGAGTTCGAAACACAGCGACTGTCACGTCTTGCTCAGCAACAGGCTGAAAATGATCGTATCAAGCGCGAAACGGAACGCGTTCAAAGTTTCATTGATCGGTTTCGTGCGCAAGCCACTAAAGCCAGACAAGCTCAAAGCCGAATCAAATGGCTGGAGAGACTTCCCGCACTCGTCACGCAACATGTGGATGCGGCGTACGACTGGGAATTCAAGGTGCCGCGGAAGCTGCCGGCACCGCTCGTCGATCTTGACCAGATCAGCGCGGGATACGGCGATCGCACCATCATCTCGGGCGTAAAGCTATCGATCGCGCCGGGTGCAAGACTCGGCATTCTCGGCCGAAATGGCGCGGGTAAATCGACGCTGATGAAAGCCATCGCCGGAGAACTCGAACCGAAAACGGGTGTACGCACCGGCGCACCCGATCTCGAGACCGGATTTTTCGCGCAGCTGGAGGTGGATCAACTCGACGCCTCGAGCACTGCGATCGTCGAACTGACCCGGCGTGGCGGCCCAGAGGCGGCAGTTTGGGGCGAACAACAAAAGCGCGACCATCTTGGTCGATTCAATTTCTCCGGTGATCGCGTATTCGAGCCTGTAGCGTCGTTCTCAGGTGGCGAGCGTGCGCGGTTATCGCTTGCCATACTGGTGGCACGACGGCCTAATCTTTTATTACTCGACGAGCCGACTAACCATCTCGATCTTGAAATGCGTGATTCTTTATTACTCGCGTTGCAAGAGTTTGAAGGTGCGGTCGTCGTCGTATCACACGATCGCGGACTGTTAAGCAGCGTATGTGACGAGTTTGTGCTCGTGGGTCACGGCGAGGTCATGCCTTTCGATGGTGACCTCTCCGACTACGCCACGTGGCTCTCGCGTCGTGCGCGTTCGGCGTCCGGCTCGAGCAATGTCGAGGTCAGCGCAGCAACGACCCGCAAAGAAAAAAAACGACAGGACGCCGAGAGCCGAAGCGCCATCACGCCGCTACGCGCCGAGCTTCGGAAGGTGGAGAAGGATCTCGAGCGATTCGGGAAAGAGCGACTGGAACTCGAACAACGCATGGCCGATCCGAAAGTTTATGCATCGTCCGATGCGGCGCTTGCCAAGCTGCCGGAGACGCACGCTGAACTCCTCGGACGGATCGCTGCGCTAGAGGAGCGGTGGCTCGAACTCAGCGAACAGCTGTCGGGTTAAGCGGTATTTTCGGCCCCGGAAAGAAAAATGGGCGGATCTTTCGATCCGCCCGAACGGGGGTCACTCGTCAGAAGGGACGGTTGACGAGCACAATTCTACCGGCCGAGTCAGCCCTGTCAAGCATTTGTACAGAACAAAAGCTGTACCGATCAGGGCGCCTTCCAAACCGAGAGAATTGTCTTAAATATTAGACACTTATTGTTACAGTTTTTTGTGAGCTCCGTCGCAAAGCGGCGCCTTGGCAGTGTGTTTGCAGCCGCAGAACCAGACCGTACCGGTCTTGTCCGCGTCGTACTTCATGGGCGCGAAAGACGACCCTTTATGCGAGCCATCGCAAAAGGGCTGCTTCGCAGACTTGCCACAGGTGCACCACCAATAGGTCTTCCCCGTCTCGACATCGACGGCATACGGCGTTCTGCTGGCAATCACTGGATCGGACATGACGGAATTTCCTGAAGTTAAACTGATCCGCAGTCTATCCCGAGGCCTCGCATGACCACCATCGGCACTCCCCGCAAACCTTCGGCCACACGCCTGATGCTGCTCGGCTCGGGAGAGCTCGGAAAAGAAGTCGCCATCGAAGCCCAGCGTCTCGGCCTCGAGGTAATCGCTGTCGATCGATACGCCGACGCACCGGCCATGCAGGTTGCGCATCGTGCTCACGTGATCCGAATGCTCGATCGATCTGCTTTGCGCGAACTCGTATTAAAGGAGCAGCCCCACTTCATCGTCCCGGAAATCGAAGCGATCGCGACCGAGGAATTGCTGGCGCTCGAAGCCGAAGGATTCAACGTCATCCCGACCGCACGTGCTGCGCGGTTGACCATGGATCGCGAGGGCATTCGACGGCTCGCCGCCGAAGAGCTGGATCTACCCACTTCGCCCTACCGATTCGCTTCGACGCATGACGAGTATCGAGCGGCTGTCACCGCTATCGGTACGCCTTGCGTCGTAAAGCCAGTGATGTCGAGCTCCGGAAAAGGTCAAAGCGTCGTCAAAGAATCTGCCGATGTCGATCGTGCGTGGGAATACGCTCAAGCCGGCGGTCGCGCGGGTGCGGGCCGAGTGATCGTCGAGGGCTTCGTCGAGTTCGATTACGAAATCACCCTGCTCACAGTTCGTCATGCCGGTGGCACGTCATTCTGCGAACCGATCGGCCATCTGCAAATCGCGGGTGACTATCGTGAGTCTTGGCAACCGCATCCGATGACGGATGCCGCGCTCAAGGAAAGCCAGCGCATCGCCGAACGCGTCACCGCAGCACTCGGCGGCCGAGGCCTGTTCGGGGTCGAGCTTTTTGTGAAGGGTGATTCAGTGTGGTTTAGTGAGGTGTCGCCCCGCCCACACGATACCGGCATGGTCACGATGATTTCTCAGGACCTATCGGAATTTGCCTTGCACCTGCGGGCTATCCTGGGGTTGCCGATCCCGGCAATACGACAATTTGGACCGTCTGCATCGAGCGCCATACTCGTCGAAGGCGAATCAACCAACGTCAGTTTCCAAGGACTCGACGCTGCGCTCACAGAGCCTGATACCTCTCTACGACTTTTCGGCAAGCCCGAGGTGAGTGGTCAGCGGCGCATGGGCGTGTCGCTCGCCAGAGCCGACTCGATCGAGATGGCGCGCGCGAAAGCACGGCGTATCACCGAAATCGTGATCGAGGGCGCTCGGCTATAAAGGCCATCTCAGGCGTCGTCACGCCAACGTCGAAGACGAATCGCGAGCAGAATGAATATCGCCGCCGCCGCGAGCCCCGAGTAAAGATGTGGCTCGGCGAGCAAGGATGCGGCGCTCATTCTGTCGTAAGTATTCGCGATGGAATCTACGATCGCTTGCGACCCTGCGTCGCTCTCGACGGTAAAACCTACCGATGCTGCATCGAAATAATGCGTCAAGCGGTATCCGACGAGCTGGGCGACATGCGCCGTATTGAAAATGATTTCTTCGAAAATCATCAGAAGTGACGGCGGCAGTACGGCCCAAAGAAACGGAGCACGTTTCGCCCAAACCGACACGAGCAGTAACCAGCCAGCGATGGGCGCATACCACAATGAGGCGAGCAGAAGATTCTGCAGTAGCGTCAACTGCAGAACAAACCACGCGCCGAGGTGAAACTGCCCAAGCGGAGCGATGGGAGTTCCTGAGACCTTGAAGGCGATGATCACGAAGGTGAGAAGACCCATCACGAGCGAAACGGCCCAGACCCACAACGGTACAGCCACCATAGAGGTGAACAACTTGGAAAGTACGGCCGCTGAATCAGAAACCGGCATCGATTTCCAGAACAAGATGCTGCGGTCTTTTCGTTCGACGTAGAGCGCATCGAGCAAATAGAAAAATAGAACGATGATCGTGACAAAGAGCACGGGGAGCCCGATAGATCCCATCCAGATACTGAAGAGCTTCGCCTGTGTCGCCTGATCCGATGCCAAGAGACCGAAAAACGCAGAACTTTCACCATCCAGCTCGACATCGAGTCGGATACTGCCGGACACGTTCGCGCTGACGATCGCTGCGAGCACGATGAGCGCGGCGGTGATTAAGGGCACCCAGACGAGGCTGCGATGCTCCCAAGTTTCGCGCTTAACGAGCGTGAAAAAAGACTTGGTGTTCATGGCGCACTCCCAGTCATTTTTGCGACGAATAGATCAGCCACAGAGGGCGTCCGGATTTCGCCAAGGGCCGCAAGCTCAGCCGCATCGCGTCCCTCGAATACGAAGGCGGTCCGACCGAAGACTTCGCGCTCGTCGATGGGACCGAGGCGACGAGCGGCCTCGCACGAGTCGCCGTTTGCGATCAACTGAGCGTAGCGGCTCGGGAGCGCATCGATAGCGGAGTCGAGCACGATCCGCCCGTGGTTGATGAACAGCACATCGGTCAACAAATTCTCCACTTCTTCGACTTGATGCGTCGTGACGAGAATCGTGCGCTCGTGATCGAAATAGTCGTTGAGCAAGGTTTCGTAAAATGCCCGTCTATAGAGCAGGTCCAGACCGAGCGTCGGCTCGTCGAGCACCAGCAACTTGGCATCGATCGCCATGATGAGCGCAAGATGTAGTTGGGTGATCATGCCTTTCGAGAGCTCGCTGACTTTGCTGCGCCGACGAATCTCGGTACGCGCCAGCACTTCGTCGGCACGTGCTCTGTCGAATCGGGGATGTACACCCGCGACGTAGTCGATGGCGTCGTTCACGCGTAGCCACTTGGGCAGCACAGCAACATCTGCAATGAAACAGACGTCCTGCATGAGGCTGTCACGCTCACGTCGCGGATCTCGACCGAGCACATCAAGATGCCCTTCGAACGGTGTCAAACCGAGAATGGCCTTGAGGGCCGTGGTCTTACCGGCGCCGTTCGGCCCCATGAGGCCTACGATTCGGCCTCGGCCCACCGTGAAGCTTGCGCCATCGAGCGCTACGGTCTGCTTCCCGTAACGCTTACGTAAATCTTTGGCAACGATGACTGCGTCAGTCATTTTTGTTTTCCTGTGGACATCAGCTCGTCGACCGTGAATCCCAATCTTTCGATGGTGGCGCGGGTGCGAGGCCACTCGTCGCGAAGAAATCGACTGCGCTCATCTTTGAGCAAGGTTTCGCGGGCGCCGGCGTTGACGAACATTCCGCGCCCTCGACGCTTCTCGACGAGCTGCTCGTCGGCGAGCTCCTGATAGGCCTTGAGGACAGTCAGCGGATTGATTCGAAACTCGGCCGCAACGTTACGTACGGAGGGCAAAGGGTCGCCCTCTTTCAATACGCCCTCGAGAATCATCGCCACCACACGATCGCGTAGTTGGCGATAAATCGGTGCGTTGTCAGTCCATTGCGGGTCCATTCACGACGCTCCGAGGGTCCAGGCGATTAAAGGGCGCCGGAAGCCTCGATCAAACCCCAGAAAAAACTGAGGGTCAGCGCAATGGCGATCGAGGCGGCGGCGACGATCGGGGCCAAATCCGGAGAAACCTGATTGATGGGGCATGTGCTCACGTTACTTCCTCCTGAACATTCCTTCTAGTGTTATATATAACTACAACACTAAAACGGAGTCAAGGGGAACTTGAACATCCTCTCTCCCGAGGGGCGATACCGTAGAATTCGCGCGCGAAAAATAACTCGTTTCCCCGGAGACTCTCGAGATGAAGCAGCCTTTGAATGTCGCCATTACGGGCGCCGCTGGCCAGATCGGCTACGCCCTCGCCTTCCGTGTCGCCTCGGGAGCCATGCTTGGCCCCGACCAGCCGGTCAACTTGCACCTGCTCGAGATCACACCGGCTCTCCCGACCCTGCAGGGTGTGGTGATGGAACTCAACGACTGCGCTTTCCCGACGCTCAACAAAGTCATCGCGACCGATGATGCGCGGGTTGCGTTCAAGGACTGTCATGCGGCTCTGCTCGTCGGCGCCCGCCCGCGCGGACCCGGCATGGAGCGCACGGACCTGCTTCTGGCCAATGCACAGATCTTCTCTGCTCAGGGCAAGGCCCTGAACGACGTAGCCGCCCGCGATATTCGCGTGCTCGTCGTCGGAAACCCCGCGAATACCAACGCGTTGATCGCCATGAAGAATGCACCATCGCTCAAGCCTCAGAGCTTCACGGCGATGACGCGTCTCGATCACAACCGCGCCTTGTCGCAGTTGGCCGAGAAAACCGGCAATCACGTGAACGACATCCAGAAAATGATCATCTGGGGAAACCACTCGGCGACCCAGTATCCCGACATCAACCACTGCTTCGTCAAAGGC
>JBIIHO010000104.1:0-6036 GCA_044235605.1 Steroidobacteraceae bacterium
CTCATTCCCTTGTCGACGAGTTGCGATAGGGCGACGGGCAGGGCGAGCATCGACCCGGAGGCGAGCAGCAGGGCCACCATCGCCCAGGCGAGCACGCGTCGGTAAGGTTTGAGGTAGGGCCAGAGTTCGGCCAGAGGGCGGGCAGATTTTGCTTTCGGACGATCGGACGCAGAGGAGTCAGCCATCGGCCGATTGTAGCGCGGGGTTCCTCGGGGCGGCGCGCGGCGGATTACGACAGCCGCAGGATGAGCTTGCCCGTCGTTCGACCGGATTGGATGGCCTCAAGCGCGTCGTGTGCGCGTTCGAACGGGAAGGTCTCGCCGATATGCGGTCGCTCGGGGATGAGCTCGAGTGTCGCGCGCATCGATTCGGGAAGTCGTGAGGCCTGCTCCCAAAGCCAGATCAAATTGAAGGCGAGGAGTCCTCGATTGAGGGGAATCATTGCAAGCGGATCGAGACGGGGTCGTCGCAAGTACCGCCAAGCAAGACGAAGGAAGTTGGGCCGCTGGCCCGTCCCCATGAAGTCTGCGGCGCCGTAGAGCACGTAGCGACCTTCCGGCGCGAGTCGGTCGAAGGCGATGTGAAAGCCCTCGCCGTACACGGCATCGAGCACGAGATCGAAGCCGCGCCCGTCGTAATGGGTGAGCGCTGTATCGAGATCTCGAGCGAGGGCGGAGCCGCGGATGACCACGGCCGCCGGATCAAGCCCGAACCGGTCGATGAGCCAATCGCGCTTGGTCGCGCTGCCGACAAGGGCGACGGGTCGCGCCTGCAGATGTCGCAGCGCGTGCAGCGCGTTGAGACCGACACCGCCTGCCGCCGATTGCACCAGCACGATGCTCCCGGCCTTGGCAGCGCCGAGCGGCACGAGCCCGTACCAGGCGGTCAGTGCTTGCACGGGGTAGGCGGCGGCCTCATCGAGCGACCAGCCTTGCGGAACCGGCCAGAGCGTGCGCGCGTCGACGTTGAGGTGTGAGGCGTAGCCTCCGAATCTCGTGAGTACGATGACGGCGTCGCCTTCACGCCAACCGCTGACCCCCGCGCCGATGCGTCGGATGCGACCCGCGCATTCGAGGCCGGGTATGAAACTGCCTTTGGGCGTTGCGGAGTAGAGGCCGAGACAGGCAAAGACATCGGCGAAGTTCACGCCGACGGACTGGACCTCGACTTGAACCTCGCCGGCGCCGGGGGCGGGCAAGTGTTCTTCGACGAGAGCGAGTCTCGCAAGGGAGCCGGCTTTGGGGATGCGCCAAACTCGGCGCGTCAAAGAATCGGAGCGAGAGTCAGAGAGTCGAGTGGCCGCCGTCATGCGAGCGAGCATACTGCGAGGGCAGTACGCCCGTGTAGCGCCGGAACATGCGCGCGAAATACGAACCATCGTGGAAGCCGACGGCGAAGGCGATGTCGGTTACGGGGAGTTTGCCTTCCCGCAAGCGATGACAGGCGGCTTTGATGCGGTAGCGCAGCAAATACTCGCGAAACGTGATGCCGTAGACGGCATGGAAGCAGCGGCTGAACTGAAATCGGCTGAGTCCGCAGTGCGTGGCGATGAGGCTGGCGGCAAATTTCTCGTGGTAGTGCTCGCTCACGAAGGCGGTCGCTTTGAGCACGCCCACGTGTGCAGGCGCGAGGCCTGAGGCGGCCAGACTCACCTGTTCGCTCGAGGGAAGGGTGATTTCGCGAGGCAGTTCGACCGCGTGGACAACATCGGCTTTCATGGACGGGTTTCCGTGGACTGCCTATCTACACAAACCTTCACAAACTACTAAAAATGATAGCCGCCGGTGCACGGCAGTTGGATTAAGAATTGGTAATTTGTTGTGCAACAAAGTTGTATTTTGGCGATTGCCGGGTCTGCGCACGGGTCATTTCGGGGTGTTCGGCTTAAGATTGCGCCATGGCACAGGATCTTCCAGACGCCGCCAGCGGATTCGACGCTGCGTTCACCGATGCGGTGAATCTCGGCAACCAGATTGCAGACCGCGACAAGGAAGCGGACCTTTGGGACATCGCCGACGGGCTGCTCGCCGGCGCCATTCAGTACTGGCTGTATTCCCGCCAGCCTTGCAAGGACCCGCGCTGTGTCGAGTGCCTGCCGGTCAGCACGGCCGAGGGGCGCATGGCCGAGTTGCAGCGCCTCATCCGTCAGCTGTCCGAAGAGAGTGAGTACTTCCACTCACCCAACGATTCGAACGTCGGCCGAGCCTAATCAGTGCCCGTCTGATCAGCGGCTCACGTCCTCGAGCGCCGCTTCGAGTATCGCGAGACCTTCGGCGAGCTCCGCATCGGGAATCGTGAGCGGCATCAAGAACCGAATGACGTTCGAGTAGACCCCGCAGGACAGCAGCACGAGACCGCGTCGTCCCGCAGCCTGAACCAGCGCCTTGGTGAGTTCGGCATCCGGCGCGTCGGCACGACGATCTTTGACGAGTTCCATCGCGACCATCGCACCCAGACCGCGCACGTCACCGATGCAAGACCAACGGCTCTGCAGATCGGTGAGTCTCGAGCGTACCGCCGCACCGACGCGCATCGCGCGTGCGCAGAGCTGCTCGGACTCAATGATTTCGAGGACGGCAAGTCCTGAGGCGCAACCGAGCGGCGAACCCGCGTAGGTGCCGCCGAGTCCGCCTGGGGGTGGCGAATCCATGATGGCGGCTTTTCCGGTGACAGCAGCGAGCGGCACCCCGCCTGCGAGACTTTTGGCGAGCGTCACGAGATCGGGTTCGACGCCTGAGTGTTCGATGGCGAACATGCGCCCCGTACGAGCGAAACCGCTTTGAATCTCGTCGACGATGAAGACGATGCCATGCGTATCGCAGATCGATCGCAGTGCGCGTAAAAACTCGGGTGGCGCGACGTAGAAACCGCCTTCGCCTTGCACAGGCTCGACGATGATCGCCGCCACTCGCGACGGATCGATGTCCGATTTGAAAAGTTGCTCGAGCGCCGCGAGCGACTGCGCTGTGCTGATGCCGTGGTACTCGATGGGAAATGGGGCGTGATACACCTCGGGCAGCATCGGGCCGAACCCCGCCTTGTAGGGTTGTACCTTGCCCGTGAGCGTCATGCACGCGAGCGTGCGCCCGTGGAATGCGCCGCTGAACGCGATGACCGCAGAGCGTTGAGTGTGATGACGAGCAATCTTGATCGCGTTCTCGACCGCCTCGGCACCCGTTGTCAGGAAGATCGTTTTCTTTGGTGCAGCACCGGGAACGAGATCGTTCAATCTTTCGGCGAGCGCGACATAGCTCTCGTACGGTGTGACCTGAAAGCAGGCATGGGAGAGTCGCGCCATTTGCGCCGTGACCGCCGCCTGTACCTTGGTGTGAAGGTGACCGGTGTTGAGTACGGCGATACCGCTCGCGAAATCGATGTAGCGTCGTCCTTCGACGTCCCAGATTTCGGCGTTACTCGCGCGATCAGCGTACACCTGAAGTGAGTTGCCCACGCCACGCGGAATGGCTGCGGCGCGTCTACGGGAAAGGTCGGCATTGGTCGGCATGGCTTTCGAGCTCCGGGCGGAAGGGGGTCGCTTTAGCCGCGCGCTTGTAGCGTCGAGTTCGGCAGCGACCGTGGCCTCTGTTAGAATTTACCCGTTTTTTCGAGTCTTTTCCGGTATACCAGACGGAGTATCGCGTGTCCGAGACCATTCAAACAGAAGTCGTCATCGTGGGCGCGGGGCCCTGCGGTCTCTTCCAGGTTTTCGAGCTCGGCCTGCTCGGCATGCGGGCGCACGTCCTCGACTCGCTCAAGGCGCCGGGTGGGCAATGCACGGAGCTCTACCCCGACAAGCCGATTTACGACATCCCGGCGTTGCCCGTGTGCGGTGCTCAGGAGCTTGTCGATCGCCTGATGCAACAGATCAAGCCTTTCGAGCCGGTGTTTCATCTCGGTGAGGAAGTCATGGAGGTCAAATCGCGCGGCCGAAGATTCGACGTCGTCACGTCGACGGGAACACATTTCGATGCGGGCGCCATCGTCATCGCCGCGGGAGTAGGCTCCTTCCAACCACGTCGTTTGGGTGTCCCGGGTTGCGAGACCTACGAGGGGCGCAGCATCCACTATCGCGTGAAGGGCGCCGATGACTATCGCAACAAGCGACTCGTGATTTTTGGTGGTGGCGATTCGGCGCTCGACTGGGTGATCGAGTTCGCGGCGACCGCGCCGTCGGTCACGCTCGTGCATCGTCGTAACGAGTTTCGTGCTGCGCCTGCATCGGTGGCGCGCATGCGCGAACTCGAAGCTGCGGGTCGTGTGCGCTTCATCGAAGGGCTCGCCGACTCGCTCATGCTCGACGGAGAGGCCATGACCGGTGTGCGCGTCAAAGCCGCCGACGGCGCCATGCACGAGTTGCCCGCCGATCATGTGTTCGCATTCTTTGGCCTGCATCCGAAACTCGGGCCGGTGGCTGAATGGGGTATGGAGCTCGAGCGCAAGGCACTCAAGGTCGATACTGAAAAATTTCAGACCACTATCCCCGGGATTTTCGCGGTGGGCGACATCAACACCTATCCCGGCAAGAAAAAACTGATCTTGTCGGGGTTTCATGAGGCGGCCTTGGCTGCCTTCGGCATCCAGAGTTGGTTGTACCCCGAGAAGAAGCAGTTCCTTCAGTACACGACGACGAGCCCGGTGATGCAGAAGCGTCTCGGCGTCGCCGGCTAGTGAACGTACGCGTCGCAGATCTGCTGAGGCAGTTCGAGCTCGAGCGACTCGAGGTCAACCTGTTTCGCGGTGAGAGTCGTGACATCGGTAGCCCGCAGGTCTACGGCGGGCAGGTGCTCGGCCAAGCGCTCATGGCCGCTTACCAGACGATAGACGATCTCGAGGTTCATTCGCTGCACGCCTACTTCTTGCGTCGCGGAGATTTCAATCGACCCATCGTTTATCAAGTCGATCGTAGCCGCGATGGGCATTCGTTCTCCTCGCGGCGTGTCATTGCGGTCCAGAACGGTGAGCAAATCTTCACCTGTGCAGCGTCTTTCCAGCGTCGAGAGCCCGGTCTCGATCATCAATCGACAATGCCCGAGGTGCCTGCACCCGAGACGCTTCCCGACTGGAGTCGCCCGACACCCGAGGTCGCGGCGAAGCTTCCCGAAATGCTACGACAGTTCCTGATACGCGAGCGTCCGGTCGAAATGCGGCCCGTGGAGCCGATCGATTTCTTGAGTCGTACCGCAAGTCCTGCCTGCGAGCGCGTCTGGTTTCGGATCGCCGAACCACTGGCCGCAAACGATCGGCTGCATCGATGCCTTCTCGCCTACATGTCCGACTTCAATTTATTGACGGCGGCGACTCGGCCTCACCACGGCAAGTTCACGATTGGTGAGATGGTGATGGCGAGTATCGACCACGCCTTGTGGTTCCATCGAGAGTTTCGGGCCGATGAGTGGCTGCTCTACGATGTCGAGAGTCCGAGCGCCTCGGGTGGTCGCGGCTTTGCCCGCGGCAGCATCTATAGCCGCGACGGCCGACTGGTGGCGAGCGTGGCGCAAGAGGGTTTGATGCGCGTACGCCGCTCGTAAAAATAGGACCTCCGGTAGGCGAGGTTCTCGATGGTGCGACTTTTAATAGCGATCTTGGTGGCTATGACGCCCTTCTCAGCCAGGGCTGATGTCACTCAAACCCCCGAGTACAAGCGTGGACGTCTGCTCTACATTCAGTGCAGGGCCTGCCACGACTTGCAGCCGAGTGCGGTCGCCAAGGTGGGTCCGAACCTCGCGGGCGTGATGGGTCAGCGAGCGGGGCAGGTGCAGGACTTCACCTACTCGGCCGCATTGTCGTCCTCAAAGATTGTGTGGGATAGGGCGACGCTCGATCGATGGATCGAAAAACCGGGTGCTGTCGTGCCCGGAAACATCATGGCGTTTGCCGGGATAGCCAATGCCGCCGATCGGGCGGCGCTCATCCGGTACATCGAAGTCGAGAGCGCACGACGCTGAGGGCGTCCCTCGACGTCTGTCGAGGGTGTGATCTCAAGCTTGCAACAGCATCCAGTGGTAGCCGTCGGGTGCGAAGAAAGTGAAGCTTCGA
>JBIIHO010000105.1:0-5895 GCA_044235605.1 Steroidobacteraceae bacterium
AGACGCGGCAAATGACGCAAGATTTCGGCAAGCCCCATGAGCGCGAGTTCGTCGCTAGCGGCGAGCGCCTCGCACCCCGCCTCGCGCATGCGCGGTCCCGGTACGCCGACAAATCGCGCACTCGGCACACGCTCGCGGATCGCCGCGATGAGCGCGGCGCCGAGGTTGTCGCCGGAAGCTTCCCCGGCGACGAGCGCGATCAAAGGTCCTTCGGTTCGCTCGGCGCCGCTCAACGGATGAGGCTGCGGTTCGACCGCGGGAAGAAATCGACGAAAGCCTGCAGCTCCGGCTGACTCTTCGCCGCCTCGGTGATCTTTTCGATCGCCTGCTCGAGCGGAAGATCGGAGCGATAAAGCGTCTTGTACGCGTTCTTGATGTTGCGCACTTGCTCGGCCGTGAACCCGCGCCGGGCGATGCCCGTGCCATTGATCGAGTGCGGCTCGGCCGGATGCCCCACCGCCATCACATAGGGCGGCACGTCGCGCGTCACCGCCGTGTTATTGGCGATGAACGCATGCGCACCGATTTTGCAGAACTGATGAACACCCGTGAACCCGGCGAGGATCACCCAGTCGTCGATCTCGACATGCCCCGCGAGCGTCGCGAGGTTGGCAAACACACAGTGACTACCGACGATGCAGTCGTGCGCCACGTGCGAAGAGGCCATAAAAAGATTGTCGTCGCCGACCGTCGTAACCCCTTTGTCTTTGGTCGTGCCGCGGTTCACCGTCACGTACTCACGAAACGTATTGCCGCTGCCGATTACGACGCGCGTCGGCTCACCCGCATATTTTTTATCTTGCGGCGCATCACCGATGGAGGCGAACTGAAACACGCGGTTGTTCGCACCGAGCACCGTGTGCCCCGTGATCACGACGTGCGGTCCGATGAGGCAGCCCGGCCCGATCTCGACGTCGGGGCCGATGATCGAGTAGGCCCCAATCTCGACGCCATCGCCGATCTGGGCCGTCGGCGCGACGACGGCGCGCGGGTCGATGCTCGCACTCACGTCGAACTTCCCGGTGCGACCATGAGCTCGCAGGAGGCCGCCTCGACCTCACCCACGTGCGCAGCGGCCTCGAACTTCCAGATGCCGCGCATCTGCCGCTGTAGCGTCGCGGTGAGAATCAGCTGATCGCCGGGCTCGACGGGACGACGAAAGCGCGCCTTATCGATGCCCACGAAATAAAACTGCGTATTTTCATCGGGAAAAACCTTGGCTGTACGGAACGCCAGAATGCCGGCGGCCTGCGCAAGCGCCTCGATGATGATGACGCCCGGCATCACCGGACGACCCGGAAAGTGCCCGGGAAAAAACGGCTCGTTGAACGTGACGTTCTTGATCGCCCGAATGCTCTTACCTTCCTCGCACTCGAGTACCCGATCGACGAGCAAGAAGGGATAACGATGCGGCAACTGCTTCAGGATGCCATTGATGTCCAAGATGATGTCGCTCACGAACGTCCCTCGTCTGATTCGTTTTCTTTGGATCCCATCTGTCGCTCGAGATCACTGACGCGACGATTAAGGCCGTCGATGCGTTTCAGTCGACCCACGATGCGGCGCCAGTCTGCTGCAGCTTCGATCGGTATGGAGCCACCGGCATAGACGCCGGGCTCACGAATGTCGGTGGTCACGAAACTCGTCGCCATGAGCGTGACGTCGTCGCAAATTTTGAGGTGCCCTGCCACGCCAACGCCGCCGCCGATACGACAGCGCGCACCGATATGAGAACTTCCGGCGAGTCCGACGCAACCGGCGAGCGCCGTGTGCGCGCCGATCGTGCAGTTGTGACCGATCTGCACGAGGTTGTCGATCTTCACGCCATCGCCAATGATCGTATCTTCGAGCGCGCCGCGATCGATGGTGCTATTTGCGCCGACTTCGACGTCTTCGCCGATGCGCACCGTGCCCACTTGCGGCACATGAATCCAGCGCTCGCCCTCAGGCGCGTAACCGAATCCTTCTGAGCCCACCACCGATCCCGGATGCAAAATCGAGCGTGCGCCGATGTGCACCCCTTCGAGCACCGTCACTCGCGCCACGAGCCGAACGTCATCGCCGAGCGTGACGTCTTCACCGACCACGCAGCCCGGGCCGATATACACCCGCGCGCCGATGCGACTGCGCGCACCAACGACAGCCTGTGGTCCCACGTGAGCAGAGGGATCGACGATGGCATCCGTCGCGACGACCGCACTCGGATGAGCGCCCGCGGTCCCCGCCAGAGGCGGATGCAACTCGGTGGCGATGCGCGCGAAACTCGCGTGAGGATTATTGGCGAGCAGACAATCGAGCGTCGTCGACTCCTGCATCTTCGGATGCAGAACGATCGCCCCGGCCTTGGCCGAGGCGAGCTGGTCGATCAGCTTGGGGTTCGAAAAGAACGCGAGGCCACGAGGCCCCGCGCCTACCAGCGTTCCCACGTGGTCGATCGGACGGTCGGGGTCACCCCGCAGCGTCAGTCCGAAACGAACCGCGAGCTCGCCGAGGGTGACTGCCATCGCGTCGCCCCGCGCGGTCGCTGCCGACTTAGCGCGTGGCGGGCTTCGCCGGCGCCGCCGCGCCCGTGCGCGACTGCATGCCTGCAAGCACGCCCGGCGTGATGTCGAGGGCCTGGTTAGCGTAGATGACTCCGTCGGTGACGACGAGGTCGAAGTTCTGCGCCTTCGAGTAGTTGCGGACCTCTTCGATGAGCGTGCGCTGCAGCTTGCCCATTTCTTCGTTGCGACGCGCGTTGAAGTCGTCATTGACCTCAGACTGACGGCGCGCAAGATCGCGCTCACCATCGCGCACGTCTTTTTCGGCGCGGGAGATCTGATCGGCGGTCATCGTTGCGCGATCTTTGGCGAGCTTGTCGCGCTTGGTCTGCAACGAGGCGGCCGCCGTCTGCAACTCGCGCTGCTTCGCAGCGGCTTCAGAACGCAGCGACTCGATGAGCGCCTTGCCTTGCGGGCTTTCGTCCATCAGTCGACCAAAATCGAGTACGCCAATTTTGATCTCAGCCATCGCCGGAGCGGCCATGAGCGCCGCCACTGCCACCATCGCCGGAACCATCGCTTTAAAAGAACTACGCATCGTCGGGTCAACCTCTGAATGAAACGATCGAATCAGAACGCCTGACCGATCGTGAACTGGAACCGCTCTTCCTCGTCTGCGAACCGAACGCCGTCGCCCCGGAAGGGATTGAGCGGCAGCGCGTAACTGAATCGGAACACACCGAGCGGGGCGAGCCATTGGACCGCGACACCCGTCGACTGCTTCAAATTATCATACTTGAACTTGTAATCGACCGGGGTGACCCCGTCGATGCCCGTGAACTCGTAGAACCCGCGGGTCGAGAACACGTTGCCGATATCGAAGAACACCGTGGCCCGCGCCGAGGTGGCCCACTTCTCCGGGGTCGGGATGATGAGCTCCGCTCGGGCCGTCACCTTCAGGTTGCCGCCGTAGGGGTTACCAAAGCTGTCCTTTGGACCGAGACGGCTCTCGCGATAGCCACGCACCGTATCGGGGCCACCCGCGAAGAAGTTACGGAACGGAGGGGGTGCACTGGTGTCGCCGAGCTCCTGGCTGTAACCGAGCTCCGCCGCGAGCGCGAGTGTCCAACGACCGACGATCGGGACGAGCTGCAGGTAGTCGTAGTTGATCGTTGCGTATTGCACGTCGCTGAACGGCAACGCGTAGCTCAAGGCGAGCGAGTGCCGCATGCCGCGATCGGCGAAGAGCGCGCGGTTACGGCTGTCGTAGCTCCAACCCACCGTGAGATCGAAGGAATCGAACTGCGTCGTGTCGAGCGTCGTACCCGGAATCACGAAGCCGCCGCCGAAGTCCTGCTCGGGCACGATCTGCACGCGATAGTCACCGTTCGTGCGCACCCATGAGCGCGCCTGCTCGGCACTTCCCTCGCCCGTGATGAGCGAGGAGCGCTGCGCCGAGAAGCCGATACGCAGACCCTGAAACTCGGTGATCGGATAACCGTAGTCGACCGACACCGCGAACGACTCTGACGAGAAATCGGACGAAGCCGACACGAACTGCGTTACGTCGCGATACGTGAGCGACAAGGTTCGCGCCACGCCATCGATGTTCGTATACGGATTCGTGTGCGAGACGCCGTAGACCTTCGAGTAACGACCCGAGTTGAGATCGACGGAGATACGCTCGCCCGAACCCAAAAAGTTACTGTCGGCGTAGTTGCCGTTGAGAATGAACGACTGCGACTCGGAGTAGCCGATGCCACCACCGAGCTGCGCCGAGGGGCCTTCCTTGATTTCGAACTCGATGTCGACGAGGTCAGCCGTACCCGGCACAGGCGTCGTCTCGGACTCGACCTTCTCGATGAACGGCAGTCGCTGAATACGCTGCTTGGAGCGCTCGACGAGCATGTTGGAGAGCCATGCACCTTCGAGCTGACGCATCTCGCGCCGCAATACGTCGTCGTTGATCTTGGTCACACCGTTGAACACGATATGACGAACATAAACGCGATTACCCGGATCGATGAAGAACGTGATGCCGACTTCCTTTTTGCCCTCTTCGGGCGTCGGCACGGGGTCCACCTTCGCGAAGGCATAGCCCTCTAAACCGAGGCGGTTCTGGATGATCTCCTGCGTCGCGGTGATCGCCTTCTTGGAGTAGGTATCGCCCGCTTTCACGAAAAGGAAATTTTTGAGCTCGGACTCGGGCACGACGAACGTGCCCGCGAGCTTCACATTGCTGACCTTAAAGACCTCGCCCTCGTTCACGTTGACCGTGATGAAGATGTCGTCTTTTTCTGGCGCGATCGCCACCTGCGTGGACTCGATCTCGAAGTTCGCGTAACCGCGGTCCATATAGTAGGAGCGCAGCTTTTCGAGATCGCCCTGCAGCGACTCGCGCGAGTAGCGATCGTCCTGCTTGTACCAAGAGAGCCAGTTCGGCGTCTTAAGCTCGAAGTCTTCGAGGATCGCTTCTTCGTCGAAGGTGGTGTTACCCACAAGGTTGATCTGCCTGATCTTCGCGCGCTTACCTTCCTTGATCTCGATCTTCACGCGCACGCGGTTGTCCGGCACCTCTTCGACCTGCGCATCGATACGCACGGCGTATTTGCCGCGGCTGAAATACTGGTCGGTGAGATATTGCTTTACGTCCTCGAGCACCGAGCGATCGAAGGTCTTACCGGTTGCAAGGCCCACGTTGCGCAGGCTCTTATTGAGATCTTCGGTCTTGATGTCCTTGTTGCCGGTGATCTCGAAGCTCTCGATCGAGGGGCGCTCGAGCACGGCGACGATGAGCGTGCCTCCGTCCCATCTCAACTCCACGTCACGGAAAAAACCCGTGTCGTACAGCGCTCGGATCGCCTCACGCACGCGCTGCGGCGAGAGCCGATCACCGATGTTCACCGGCAGATAGTTGTAGACCGTGCCTTCCGACACACGCTGCAAGCCCTCGACGCGGATGTTGTCGACCCGCAGCGCAGGGGGACCTCCGACCGACTGAGCCGAGAGCGGAGGAGCGATCAGACCGAAGGCAGCGAGCAGGCTCGCCATCAAAGAAAGACGAAGGGACATCATCAGCCGAGCTGCCTCGCAAAATCATTGAAAAGAGCGACGCTCATGAGCATGAGCAACAAAGCGATACCGATCTGCTGCCCGAGCGCCTGCACACGCTCGGAGAGCGGTGCGCCACGCACCCATTCGGCGAGCTGGTAAACAATTTGACCGCCATCGAGGATCGGAATCGGCAACAGGTTCAAGAACCCGAGACTGAGCGATATCACGATGAGAAACCCTAAGAATTCCGTGAGACCACTCTGCGCCGACTCACCGGCGAACTCCGCGATCGTGAGCGGTCCCGAGAGATTTTTGAGCGACACTTGGCCAACGAGCATGCGCGCGAACATCTTCGCCTGCA
>JBIIHO010000106.1:0-5884 GCA_044235605.1 Steroidobacteraceae bacterium
CCTGCGCGCTCATCCGCTCGTCGATCCTAGCCGCATCGGGGCGATGGGTTACTGCTTGGGCGGGGCGTTATCGCTGCACATGGGTCGTATCGGCATTCCTCTGAATGGTGTCGTGAGTTTTCACGGCGCACTAACCCGAGCTCACGAAGCGAAGAAGGGCGATTTCAAGCCTGCAGTGCTCATTTGTCACGGCGAAGCTGACGCATTGGTCCCTGCTGACGATCAAGCTGCTTTCCGCAAAGAAATGGACGATCTAGGCGTCGATTATCAATTCAACGCCTATCCTGGTGCGAAGCATGGGTTCACGAATCCCGAGGCCACCGAAAAAGGTAAAAAGTACAACTTACCTCTGGCCTACGACGAGCGTACGGATCGCCAGTCTTGGGAGGACATGAAGACGTTTTGGGCAAAAGTATTTCGCTGAAGGCGCAGATTACCGAAGGCGCGGATCACTCGTCGAAGCGCAGATGCTTCACGCTCTTGCCGTGGCGTCGAATGAGCCGCAACGCCTCGATGCCGATGCGTATATGCCTCTCGACAAACGACCCAGTGACTTGCCGGTCCGAGGCTTCGGTCTTTACGCCCTCTGGGACCATGGGTTGATCGCTTACCAGAAGCAGAGCGCCTGACGGGATCGAGTTGGCGAAGCCAGCAGCGAAGATCGTCGCAGTCTCCATGTCGATCGCCATGCAGCGAGTCTTGCGTAGATATTCCTTGAATTCGTCATCGTGCTCCCACACTCGACGATTCGTCGTGTAGACCGTGCCGGTCCAGTAGTCGTAATCGAGATCGCGGATCATGGTCGATACCGCGCGCTGCAAACTAAAAGCGGGTAGTGCCGGAACTTCCGGGGGGAGGTAGTCGTCCGACGCGCCTTCTCCACGAATAGCGGCAATGGGCAACACGAGATCACCGATTTGGTTTTTGCGCTTGAGCCCACCACATTTTCCAAGAAGCAAAACCGCCTTGGGGGAAATGGCAGAGAGCAGATCCATCACGGTAGCTGCATTGGCGCTTCCCATGCCGAAATTGATCATCGTGATGCCATCGGCGGTGGCATTCGGCATCGGACGGTCTCTACCCAGAATCTCTGCGCCGGTCTGCTCGGCAAACCGCTCGAGATAGTTGCTGAAATTCGTCAGCAGCACATATTTACCGAAGCCCTCGAGGGGAGTGCCGGTGTAACGGGGTAACCAGTTATCGACGATTTCCTGCTTGGTTTTCATGGGCCGCAAGGTATCACGATCGCACTGGAATATAATCCTCCAGCGTTCTGTCCCTCTGGAGACCCATTGTCCAACCCCAGCGCGATGCCCCGTCCCTTCGACATGCAGCCGATACTGGTGGGCGATTTGCTTCGGATCAGGCCGCTAACCAGGCAGGATTTCGACGCGTTGTACCTCGTGGCCTCCGATCCGCTCGTGTGGGAGCAGCACCCGGCCAAAGACCGTTGGAAACGCGAAGTGTTCTCCGAGCTTTTCGATCGACTGCTCTCTGGCGGTGGCGGACTGGTCATCGTCGACAAGCCAAGCGGAGAGGTGATCGGAAGTTCTAGCTACTACGAGTACCGCTCCAAGGAACGAGATATCGTCGTCGGCTATACGTTTTTTGCGCGGAGCTGCTGGGGTGGACGCTATAACGCCGAATTGAAGTCGTTAATGCTCGCTCACGCGTTTCGATTCGTTGATCGAGTTTGGTTTCATGTGGGTACCGAGAATTGGCGTTCGCAGCGCGCCATGGAAAAAGTTGGTGCTCGCTTAAGCCATCGCGCGGTACGCGAGAGCGGTGGTGTCGTCTCCGAGTTTTTGCATTACCTCATCGAGAAGCCGTGAAGTCATGAAAATCTGGACTTATCGCTTTGATTTCACGATCGACGGTTTGAGATACCGAACGGAAGTGATTACGGGCCTCAAGACGGTGGAGAGCCGAGTGTTACTTGGAACACAGGAGCTCGCAAAAGACTTCACCGATGTCATGGCAACAGACGGAATGCGCAATCATCAACTGCGTTTTCCGCTATCGGACGGCCGTGAGGTCGTGGTGGAGACAGGGTATATCGATTGGATCCGTGTCGGTATCACTGTGCGCGTAAACGGGCTGCTCGTCTACGAGAGCCATCCTGGTAAAACAATTAAGTTTCCTATGATGTCCTCGGCTGATCCTGAAAAAGCAGCAAAGCTGCAGGCAGAGCAATCCGCAGCATGGAGTCGTAATAAGTACTCGATTTACGTCGACGTCGGTATCGGCATTTTGTTCTTCGTGATGGTCAAAGCGACGGACGATCTTCCGTTGTCGGCGATCGTTACCGCCTGTGTCGGGCTTGGCGTCGTCGTCGTTCAGCGCTTCGTGAAAGTCGATCTTCTGGGTGGTCTCGCGATGTTCGGCGTCGTGATGCTACTCATCTCTGCCGGGTTCTCTTGGTATTTTGACAATGACTGGGCTGTCAAAATGAAGAGCACGATACTCGGCGTGTTCGTGGCAACGCTGATGCTGAGCGATGCGATGTTCAATCGAGGTCGATACTTTGGCGGCCGATTGCTGCGCTTCATGCCCCAGCCCATGGATGCTCGACGGCTTGCAACAGGTATGGGCGTGCTGGGTCTCGTGATGGCTTCGATGAACTGGATCTTTGCCGAGTTCACTAGTCAGGATACGTGGCTCTATTACACGAGCTTCGGTGATTTCATTCTTACGATGTTCCTGATACTCGCCGTTTTTCGTTACGCGAGTATTCGCTAGTTTCGCCAAGCACTGGCAAGCAGACCGGCGATCTTTTTTCCTTGACGGTCGCGAAGATAAGTCAGGATAAATTCCTGACAAGCATTCATGGTTTCTGGCGGCAAACCAAAGCGCTGAACTAACGTCGGTATTTCACCGATCGACGACGGGAGCCCCGACGTCGTGATTCGTGCGGCCTGATGCAGTAGCGTAATTGTGCCTGGTAGGAATGCGCTGACATCAGCGAACTCAAGTCTTGGTAGCCGGCGTCGTGCGATGTTCAGCAGGGCTCCTGTTCCAGCGATGGAAAAGTTTGCGGGGAGCGACAAGGCGAGCATTAGCTCTCTGGTGAGGTCTTGCACGCTCGCGGGGGATCGCGGTGCTGTTGCAGCAATGCCGGAGCATGGCATGGAGGCGAGCAGCGCAAGCTGCAGAACAAAACGTCGATTCATGGATCGCACCCTCGATCACCCGTGGCGGACGGGGTGCGGAAAGTTTACGCCAGCGAATCAGCTCTTCCAGGCTTTCTGCAATAGCCCGACGATTTTTCGGCCGCCGCGACCGCGAACATATTCGATCATGAAATCTCTGAACTCGTTAGTGGACTCTGCCGGAAGTCCTAACTTTTCCATGACACTCGCCATATCGCTCATCGATTTCGGCATCGTGGTTTTCACGACATTTCTGAACTGCTGAATTAATCGTTCCACTCCGGATAAAAATTCCGAGATCTGAGCGAATTCAGACTCCGAGAGCTGCTCGCGGGCGATGTGTAGCAAGGCACCCGTGCCGCCGATGGCCTTGTTGAGCGGGATCTCAAGCGCAAAACCGAGCTCCCTAACCAGCTCGTCGACACCCCCGGGGAGCTGGGCTCTGGCAGGGGTTTGCGGCATGAAAACAAGAGGGGCAGTAATGGCCGCAGTCTGTAAGAAATCGCGCCTTTTCATGGAGACGTCCCTCGAGAGCCGAATTATTTTTGAGCCCAATGTTAGGGAGCATACAAACGGCCAAAGAACTTATCAAAAAATACTCAAAATATAGACATATTTTGACCGTCATCTCGGAAGGGGTACTGGAGGGACGTACTCCCTAAAACTCGGGATGCTCCCGACGTGATCAAGAAAATTCGACAGAACCGCTCACCCGAATTACGGTGTCTCCACCCACCCAGATATCGTCGCCGAGGAGCTCTAAATAAACTCGTCCGCGGCGCTTGAGCGCAGCGCCCTGCGATGCCACGTATCGTGGGGGGGCATGCCCCGTTTTGATGAGCCAACTGGCCAAGCCCGCATTCAGGCTTCCGGTGACCGGGTCCTCCGCGACTCCGAGACCGGGGACAAACGCCCGGACTTCGTAACTCGCCTCCGACCCATGCGGGTAAGGGCCGATGACCCCGAGTTTTAGGTCACGAAGCAAAGACATATCGGGCTCCAGGGCGAGCACCTGATCGGCTGAGCGGAGCATGACGGCGCACCAACCGGGACCGTTATCGACCCATTGATGCATGAGGATATCGGCCCGCGGAATCTTTAATCCGGTGGCAATGATCAGCAGCGTCTGCTCGTCCAGCAGGCCACTCCGTCGAAGAGGGGGTGCGGCAAAGGCTAACCGCGATCCTTCGCGACGAACCCGGACCAAGCCGATGCCACAATCTTGAATGATTTCGTCCTTATGGGCCGGGATACCGCCCTCAGCCAACCAGGCGTAAGCACTGCCCAAAGTTGGATGACCGGCGAAAGGTAACTCTCCGCCAGGGGTGAAAATGCGGACTCGATAATCGGCCTCCGTCGAGGTCGGCTTCATTAGGAAGGTCGTCTCGGACAGGTTCGTCCAGCGTGCGAATGACGCCATTTGCGTCCATGAGAGATCGTCCGCGTCGTGCACGACAGCGAGCGGATTGCCCATAAAGGACTCCGCTGAAAATACATCCAGTTGATGAAATCTTCTCGATACCCCCACGACCGGAATTTACCGCGATCCTGCCGCCGGTGAAAATCCGCCGGGTGTTGTAGTTAAATAAGACACCTGAGCATCCACCAACGAGGATAAGTCCCAATGCGAATCCCCCGAATTTTCCCCACCACCGCTGTCCTCTTGTTGGGGGTATCTCTGGGCGCGCCAACAAACGCGGCGGGGGAGGCCACCAAGGTCAGGACGATCGAGGCACAGTCGATCAGTTCAGTCACCCTGAAAGCGAGTGTTGGGAGCGTTCGTGTCGAAGCGGGTGGCGGCGACACCATTGAAGCTCGGGTCGTCTTGCGAGCAAGACGCACGACGGGAATCTTCAGTTCACTTCCTGATGTCGAGAAACTCGAGATATCCGCAACGACACGTGGCGATCAACTAGAGCTCGACGTGGATGCAAAAAATATTCAAGAAGACTGGGTATTGAAACTTCCGAGTAAGTCGATGTCTGCTCTCGAAATCATGGTTGGGGTCGGTGATGTCAAAGTTACGGCTCCGGCGAAGCGCATCGAGCTCGATTTGGGCGTGGGGGATGCTGAGATCGATGTGGTGACAGGAGCGATCAAGGTTAGCGTCGGCACGGGCGACTTGAGGATCAGGACGGCGCTTTCCAACGCAGGTGAAATCAAGGGTACGACCGGAGTCGGAAGCACCTCCCTCAAAGGGCTCGAAGGTACAGTCAAAAGTAATGCGGTTGGCGGCCGAGTCAGTGGCCAAGGCAGTGGGCAGCAGCCCATCGATGCGACAGTCGGCGTGGGGGACCTTTCCATCGAACTCGATGAGAAGAGCCTGCCGTGAGACGCGGACCGCCATACTGGTTTCCGACCAAACGCTACGGCTGGGGCTGGGGTTTACCAAATTGCTGGCAGGGCTGGGTCGTTCTCGGTACCTATCTCGTGCTGTTACCGCTCGGCTTTTTTCTCTTTCCGCCTCTCGAGCGAATTCTTGAGTTCATGCTATTCACCCAAATCACCACGCTGGCGCTGGTGTTTGTCTGCTGGCTGAAGGGCGAGCCGCCGCGTTGGCGCTGGGGTGATTAGACGTTTTGTTCACGCCCCAAGTTGCTGCCAGCCGATCACTACTCCTAAAATGAGTTCATCGCGTGCGGGCGTAGTTCAATGGTAGAACTGTAGCTTCCCAAGCTACTAACGTGGGTTCGATTCCCATCGCCCGCTCCACTTTCTTTTCCGTGGAATCCTTC
>JBIIHO010000107.1:0-5879 GCA_044235605.1 Steroidobacteraceae bacterium
GACACAGACCATGCTCGCCGTACTCGATGGTCTGAAGTCACAACCCGTCACGGATGACGAAGTCGCGCGCGCTCGCAACAAGTTCCTGCGCTTCTTCGAGCAGACCTATAACAACAGCGATCGCGTGGGTCTCGGCCTCTCCGAGTACATCGCCAAAGGGGACTGGCGGCTTTGGTTCCTCTCGCGTGACCAGATGGAAAAGGTCACGGCGGCGGATGTCAATCGTGTCGCTGCCGCTTACTTAAAACCGGCGAATCGCACTACGGGATTATTCGTCCCCGAAGCGACGCCTGACCGTGCTGCGATTCCGCAGGCTCCGGATCCGGCGGTCATCCTCAAAGATTACCAAGGCAAGCAGGCGCTCAAGCAGGCAGAGGTGTTCGACCCCTCGCCGGCCAACATCGTCTCGCGCACGCGCTCCGAGACGTTCCCGGGCGGCGCGGAGTACAGCTTCCTCAGCAAATCGACGCGTGGCAGCTCGGTCAACGTCACGATGACGTTGCGAGTGGGCAGCCTCACCTCACTCGAGGGCAAAGCGACCACCGCGGAACTCACCGCAGCCATGCTGCGCCGCGGTACCAAAAATCGCACGCTACAGCAGATCAACGACGAGCTCGACAAGTTGAAGTCGTCGGTGGGTATCGGCGGCGGCGGTCAAAACGTATCGGTGAGCATCACCTCGACCCGAGAGAACCTCGTGCAGACGCTCGAGATCGTGGGCGATATCTTGCGTAACCCCGTGTTCCCGGACGCCGAGCTCACCAAGCTTCGCGACGAGGTGCTGGCGTCCATCGAGCAGCAGCGCAGCGAACCGCAGGCGATTGCGGCGCAGGAGATCAACCGCATCACATCGCCCTACCCGGCCAAAGATTTCCGTCGTACGCTCAGCTTCGACGAGCAGGCGGCGGCCGTACGGGCTGTCACCGCGGCAGATCTACGCAAGTTCCACGCAGAGTTCTATGGCGCGGGTCGCGCGACGGCAGCGGTAGTCGGCGACTTCGACGAAAGCATGGTGCGCTCCGCCCTTGGCGCCATCCTTGCCGGGTGGACGTCGAAGGCACCTTACGAGCGCGCGGTATCGCCGTTCTTCGACGTGCCCTCGGTGATCCGCAAGATCAACACGCCGGATAAAGCGAACGCCGTGATGATCGCGGGCGTCAACCTGGAGATGCGTGACGACAACGCTGACTACCCGGCGCTCGTCATGGCCAACTACATGCTCGGCGGCGGCTTCCTCAACTCGCGTCTTGCAGTACGCATACGTCAGAAGGAAGGCATCAGCTACGGCGTATCGTCCTTCCTGACGGCCGACCCGCTCGACCAGGACGGAAACTTCGGCACCTTCGCGATCTACAACCCGGAGAACTCGGCGCGTCTGATCGCCGCATACCGTGAAGAGCTCGCGAAAATCTTGACCGAGGGCTTCGGCGAGGCAGAGCTCAAGGACGCCAAGAACGGTTGGCTGCAAAGTCGAAATGTCAGCCGCTCTCAGGATCGTGAGCTCGTCGGGCGCCTCTCGAGCTACCTGTTCCTCGATCGCACCCTCGAGTGGGACGCCGACTTCGAGAAGCGCGTGGCTGCGCTCACCGTCGCCGACGTCAATGCCGCCGTGAAGCGCTGGATCAAGCCAGAGGCGATCAGCATCGTCGAGGCGGGTGACTTCGAGAAGTCAGCGGCCAAGTGACCGCCGTCTGACCCTCAGCAACATACATAGTCGCCGGCTCGGTCAAAGCCGGGCCGGCGACCTCCCTTGGCTGCTCCGCCCCCTTAGCTGCTCCGTAGTTCTACGTCTTGGCAGTGGACGGGAAAACCCGTATTTTCCCCGCCCTTCGCTTGAACCAGATGGATATCGATCGATGCCGATGACCCCCGCTACCACCGAGGCTGCACGCGAGCAGATGATTCATCAGCAGCTGCGCGCTTGGGAGGTCCTCGACCCCGGCGTACTCGAGGTGTTCGCGCGCGTACCGCGCGAAAAGTTCGTTCCCCCGGCCTACGCGGAACTCGCCTTTGCTGACATCGAAATCCCGTTGGGACACGGCGATCGCATGCTCGCCCCCAAAGTGGCCGGTCGCATCGTTCAGGCCGTCGCGCCTCAGCCGACCGACCGCGTGTTACTGGTCGGTGTCGGCAGTGGCTATCTCGCCGCTTGCCTCGCTGCCCGCGCCTCCAGCGTGCGCGGGCTCGAACTGCGGGAAGATCTCGCGACAGCAGCGACCAGCCATCTAAAGAACGCAGGTGTCGGCAATGTCACCGTCGAATGCCGCAACGCGTTCGAGCCCGAGGCGCTCGGCAGCGGTGCTTACGACGTCATCGTGCTCGCGGGCTCGCTTCCCGTGCCGGATGAGCGCTTTGCGCGACAGCTCGCCATCGGCGGAAGAATGTTCGTGGTGATCGGTTCCGGCCTCGTCATGGAAGCCCGCCTCATCGAGCGCACCGCCGCCGAGGCGTTCAGGTCGACCTCCCTCTTCGAGACCGCGCTGAAGCCGCTGGTTGGCGCCCGGCAACCCGAACGCTTCAATTTCTGATCGACCCCGCGCAGGATGCGACGATGATCAAGGAAATGACCGTTGAGGAGTTGAAGGCCAGCGTCGATGCCGGGGAGCAACCTCTCGTCATCGACGTTCGCGAAGGCTGGGAACTCGACATCTCGAGCTTGCCGTTCGCGCGTCATATTCCCATGGGTCAAATCGCCGACCGGATCGGTGAGCTCGATCCGAAGACCCCGCTGATCATCATGTGCCGCTCGGGCGGTCGCAGCTTGCAGGTCGCCCGGGCGCTCGAAGCCCACGGCTTTGGTTCGGTAGCCAACTTGACGGGCGGAATTCTCGCCTGGGGGGAACGCATCGACCCCTCGTTGCGTCCATACTGACGCCGTGTCCCCGTTGCCGGGGCCGGTTTTTATCTGTTATAGTGATATATAACACCAATTGAGGTTCGAATGATGTCGCGTCTACTCGTACTTGCCCTCGGCATGCTCCTTGCGGCCACCGCAGCGCCCGCCGAAGACCTCAAGACCGTGTATGAGCGCGCCCTTGCTAATGACCCTCAGATCCGTGAGGCCGACGCCTTGCGTCGCGCAGCGCGCGAATCCCGGCCCCAGGCGTGGGCGGCGATCCTCCCGCAGATTTCGGGCTCGGCGAGCAGAACCAAGTCCGACACCACGAGCTCGGGTCAATTTCCCCAAGAACAACAACTGCCGAACGGGCAGACCGTCGTCCTGAACTTCCTATCCTCGAGCGTCGCGAGACCGGAAACGGACCGCTGGAGTCTCGACCTTCGCCAGAGCCTCATATCCTGGGACAACTGGGTCGCGATCAAGCGTGCGAGCCGTCAGGTTGCACAGGCTGAGGCGGACTTTCGAGCGGCCGAGCAGCAATTAATCCTTCGCGTCTCCGAGGCCTACTTCAACGTCCTCGCGGCGCAAGATTCCGTCGAGGCGCAGTCCTCTGCCTTCGAAGCCATCTCGCGTCAGCTCGAGCAGGCCGAGAAACGTTTTGAGGTGGGTCTCATCGCCATCACCGACGTGCAAGAAGCCAAGGCCGCTCGCGACAGCGCAGCCGCGGCCGTCATCGCGGCCAAGCGCCAGCTCGCCTCGACCGAAGAACTCCTTCGCGAAATCACAGCCGAAAAATACTCAGTGCTCGCCAAGCCGGGCGATGCGATGCCACTCAAGTCGCCCGAACCTGCCGACGAAACTCAATGGGTCGAGCGATCGATGGAGCAAAACCTCGCCCTCGTCTCGAGCCGCCTCGCCGCCGACATCGCGCGCGACAACGTGCGAGCTGCCTTCGGCGGTCATCTGCCCGAACTCGATCTCGTGGCTAGCAAGAGCAAAGTCGAAACCACGAGTCCGATCAACTTCGTCAGTGGCAACGTCGGCACCCGTCTCTCCGATACCGAGGACGACAGCTACTCTCTGCAGGTCACGATGCCGATCTTCAGCGGCGGTGCGGCGCAGTCGCGGGTTCGACAGAGCGAATTCCAGTGGCGTGCTGCGCGTGAGCGTCTGACTCGCGTCTCACGACAGACCGAGCGCCAGGCGCGTGACGCCTACCTCGGCGTGATCAGCGAAATCTCCCGCGTGAATGCGCTCGGTCAGGCTCTCGAGTCGAGCCAGACGGCGCTCAAGGCCACCGAAGCGGGTTACGAAGTCGGTACGCGCACGGCGGTGGACGTGCTCGAATCTCGACGCAGTCTTGCCGTCGCACAAACGAACTATTCGCGCAGCCGATACGACTATATTTTGAACGTCATGCGTCTGCGTCTCGCCTCGGGCACGCTCGATCGCGCCACGCTCGAGGACGTCAACGGCTGGCTGTCGACGACCCCGGCGACGACCCAGCCATAAGCGGCTCGAGACGCGCGAGCAGTCGCTCCAGCGTGCCTCGATTTTCTTCGACGAAGGCCCGACCGAGCGCTCCGCGTCTCGTGCGCTCTTCCTCATGGGTCACGAGCGTTCTCACCTGCGAGAACAACTCCTCTGCATTACCGACGATGGCGAGCGCTCCTGCGGCCTGAAGCGCACCGGCAATGTCCGGTGCGTTATAGCCATGCGGGCCCGTGAGTGTCGCCACGGCGAGCGCCGCGGGCTCGATCACGTTGTGTCCTCCGACATCGCTGACGAGACTGCCGCCGACGAACGCCAGGTCTGCGGTCGCATACGCGCTCATCAATTCGCCGAGCGTGTCGAGTAGCAATACGTCGGGTGATGAGTCACCTAAAGTCGAAGACAAAGAAGATCGCCTCACGAAAGCCACGCCTGCCGCCTGCAGCCGAGCTGCTACCGCCTCGAAACGCGAGGGATGACGGGGCGCGAGCACGAGCGCGACATCGACGCCCTCAGCACGTAATCGACGTTGAGTATCGAGTAAGGTCGTCTCCTCGAGCTCGTAGGTGCTGCCGCCGACAAGCAGTATCCGATGCTGCCAGCCACAGGCGGCCCGTAGCGCTGCGCCTTGTTCAGCCAGCTGCGGTGACCCGATCAGATCGAACTTGAGGTTCCCCACCACCTGCACGCGCGACGACGCGACGCCGAGCTGCCGAAAACGACCGGCATCGATCTCCGATTGCGCTGCGACGACGACATCGTGCTCGAACACCTCGCGGAAGAGCGGCGCGAACAGACGCCATCGCTCGACGGTGCGCGCCGAAATCGTCGCGCTCGCGAGCACGAGAGGAATGCCTCGTGCCGCACACTCACCGAACAAATTTGGCCACAACTCTTTTTCGATGATGATCGCAAGGCGCGGCTGAACGCGATCGAGAAAGCGTCGAACGCAGCCGGACGAATCGAACGGCAGAAAGCGCACGTCCACGACATCACCGAACATTTCTCGCGCGCGCGCAGCGCCGGTACCGGTCGTCGTCGTCAACGTGAGCGGCACGTCGGGGTAACGGTTTCGCAAGGCGCGCACGAGTGCGGCAGACGCCTGAACCTCACCCACTGAAACCGCGTGAATCCAGATCGTCTTCGCAGCGCGACGAGCTCCGAAGCCCAAGCGCTGCGAGAGCCCACGCAACTCACCTGGATTGCCGCGCAGGCCGCGTACGACGAACAGCGCGAAGGCGAAAGGCAGCACGGCCACAAGGAGCGCACGGTAGAAAAAACGCATCATCATGATGAACTGCCGCGAGAGCTACCCTCACGATAACCCTGCAATAAGGTCGCCCAAAGGCCCTCGTCGAATCGAGCGTTCAAAGAATCGAGCACCTTGAGTATCGAGCGACGTAAACGAACGAGATTGGCATCACACCACAAGCCCGGATCGCGAAAACTCGCACGATCAAAATCGATGAGGGACCACTGCCCGACTTCGTCGACGAGCAGGTTATGGGCATTGAGATCGGCATGATGCAGCCCCACTCGATGGAAACGG
>JBIIHO010000245.1:0-3142 GCA_044235605.1 Steroidobacteraceae bacterium
CGCCTCCCATCCCCCACCAACACGTTGTACGTCCGACAGGCTGCCCCGAGTTCCATGATTTCAAGTCCGATCTGGCGCTCGAGGAACCAGCGACGTTGGGCGGCGGGCAGGAAGGTTTGACCGCCAGCCCAGCCGATCACGACGACCTCAGGTTTCTCGGCGAACACGGGTTCGAGGTCGCGCTCCTCGAGTTCAGCGGGGGCTTGGGGTCGTAGTGCGGCCTGCGATCCGCTGGCGGCGAGCAGAACGGCGCTTTGCCACGCGGTATCGCCGACGCGGAGGGTGCCCTCCGCGTAACTGCGGATAAGCAGGGCGGGGCCAGTCGGCGTCACGGTGAGTCTCATGCTCCGATAACATACGCGATGTGCGCGAACTCGTGCTCGTCCTCCCTGATCTTTTCCTGCGTGGAGCGGCTCCGACCTCATCGGCCGGTGCGTCGCTGACCTCGCTGCGTTTTGCTGCGCCGCGTTTGATGCGCGGCGGGTGGCGAGGGACGGTCGCGCGAGGCGTGGGGCGCGATGATCTGACGCTCATCGACGAGGCGAGTGTCATCGATGCGGCCTTGCGACTCGACGAATTGCACGATGACGACGGCGATCATGGCGATCATGAAGACATCATCGTCGATGCTTGGATCGCGACGCCCGTACATCTGATGGCGGGACTTAAGACGGTGCACTTTCCGGCAAACGGTGTCTTGCGTCTTTCCGAGGACGAGGCGAGCGAACTCTCGGCAACTTTTGCCACCACCTTCGGCGCGGAGGGTCTCGAGCTTCGTCCGGCGGGTGCGGCGGGCTTCGTGTTGCGAGGCTTGGAGGCCGTGGGTGCTTTGACGGTGGAGCCCGCGCGTCTCATCGGTGAGTCGCTCGAGACGCATCTGCCTAGCGGCGCGGGGAGTGCGGAGTTACGCGCACTCGCGAGCGAAATCGAGATGTGGCTGCATGGGTTGCCGCTCAATCGTCGACGCGAAGTGCGGGGCGAGCCCGGCATCAGCAGTTTGTGGATGTGGGGTGGGGGTCAGCCGCCACGCGACCGATTACGTCCGACTCGCGCCGCCTCGCGCTGGTCGCGCATCGTGACGGACGACGTTTGGGCTCACGCGCTCGGTCGTCTTTCGAGTGTGCCGGTCTCGTCGTTACCAAAGTCCATCGATGAAATCCTCGGTGATATTAGCGTCGCGAGTGATGACGAGTCGTTACTCGTGATCACACCGGTTTCGGGTGTCGAGGCGGAATATTTTGATCAGGCTTGGGTCGCACCGGCGGCTCGTGCGTTGCGGGAGGGTCGACTCGGGCGCTTCACGGTGGCAGCCAATGATCGATGGACGTCCGTGGATTCGGGTGATCGCTATCGGGTATGGCGACCGAAGCGCATGGTATTCACGGCTGTTGCAGACGGTGGCGCATGACGCTCAAGGTTTATCGCCGCACCGTCGATGAGGGCGTCGCTCGGCGTATGAGCGCGCTCAATCCGGTACTGGCTCGCGCCTATGCGGCCCGCGGCATCGATGATCCGTCAAGATTGCGAGCTGGGCTCGATCGTTTGCTGCCCGTCGGCACACTCGACGGGATCGATGCAGCCGTCGAGTTATTGCTGGCGCATCGTCGTGGCGGTCGAAGAATTCTGGTGATCGGCGATTTCGATGCGGATGGCGCGACGAGTTCGGCGCTGATCGTGCGTTGTCTGCGTGCCTGGGGTTTTGCCGATGTCGATTTTCTGGTGCCCAACCGGTTCGAATTCGGTTACGGCCTCACGCCGGAAATTGTGGCGCTCGCGGCTCAACAAAATCCTGCGCTCATCATCACGGTCGACAATGGTATTTCGAGTTTGCCCGGCGTCGCGGCAGCGCGGCAGTTCGGTATCGATGTACTCGTCACCGATCATCACCTCGCGGGCGCGGAGCTGCCTGCGGCCAACGTCATCGTCAATCCGAATCTCCCGGATGCGCGATTCGGATCGCGCTCGCTCGCGGGTGTGGGCGTCGCCTTCTACGTGATGGCAGCACTACATCGTGCGCTCGCCGATGCGACGCTGCCCTCGCCGGCGACGTGGCTCGATCTCGTGGCGCTCGGTACGGTCGCCGATATCGTTCCGCTCGATGATAACAACCGCATCCTCGTGTCTCAGGGGCTCGCGCGCATTCGTGCGGGTCGATGCACGGCAGGTCTGCGCGCTTTACTCGAGGTGGGTAACAAGACGCTCGCGAACGTGATTGCCACCGATCTCGGCTTCGTCGCCGGCCCGAGGCTCAATGCCGCAGGCCGACTTGATGACATGAGTCTCGGCATCCGGTGTTTGCTCACCGACTCGATGACCGAGGCGCGTGCGCTCGCGGCACGTCTCGATACGCTCAACAAAGAGCGGCGGACGATCGAAGCGACCATGCAAGAACAAGCGATGGCTGCCGTGCGACATCTCGAAGATCCGGAGGCTCTCGCGCGACGCGGCGTGGGTGGCGAGGGCGGTGCGAGCAGCGCACGGCACGGGCTCTGTCTCTACGATCCGAGCTGGCATCAGGGTGTAGTCGGCATCGTGGCGGGTCGCATCAAAGATCGGCTGCGACGGCCGGTGATCGCCTTTGCCGATGCGGGCGACGGTCAGTTGCGCGGCTCGGTGCGCTCGGTCACGGGCGTTCATGCGCGCGATGTGCTTGAAGCCATTTCGACGCGACGTCCGGGCCTGCTGCCGAAGTTCGGCGGTCATGCGATGGCAGCCGGGCTCACGCTCGAGAGTGCTCAGCTCGATGTGTTCGCAAGAGAGTTCGATGCCGAAGTCGCTCGATGGCAGCAGGGCGGATCGCTTGCCGATCGCATCGAGACCGACGGTGAACTCGGCGCCGAGGAGATTTCGCTCGCCACCGCTGAAGCCTTGCGCGAGGGCGGGCCCTGGGGTCAGGCCTTTCCGGAGCCGGCGTTCGATCAGCGCTTCCGGGTGCAGGGCTCGCGGATCGTAGGCGAGACGCACGTGAAAATGTGGGTCGAGCTCGAGGGTTCTGAGCGTCGGTTCGACGCCATCGCCTTCAATCTGTTGCAAGGTCGACCGGCGCTACGGGGTACAGGTGGTGCGGTGGCGTTGCCGCAGAGTGTGCATCTCGTCTACCGGCTCGATGTGAACGAGTGGAACGGCGAGCGACGTCTGCAGC